>NZ_JADBTR010000011.1:0-189949 GCF_020246065.1 Microcystis sp. M144S2 | reverse complement strand
TCGAAAACGGCTTTACGATATTTGGCTGGGAACACTAAATGATATAGCAAAACACTTACATTATGGCTCTTATGGATGTATTCACTCATTTTTCTATTATACGCCGCGAGCGGCGGGGAATTAGACCCGAAGAGATTAAACCTCGCATAAAATACCTAAAACTCAGTTTTGTGTGTAATCAAGAGTCAGGGTTATTTTTAATATATCTCTTGCATAATTTTTTTGTAGTATGATAGAAGATTCTGCTTTTTTCTCGATTTTTAGATGGAAGTCAAGTTCATTTTTGTACTTTAACTACCAGCATAGAATACAGTGGTTATCAGGGAATAGCTGCATACCATACTAATAGTTATACACCGAAAAGGAAACCGAAAAATGGAAAACTAACAGAGTTAGAAAAGTAGTATAACAAGGCTTTAGCCAAAGAAAGGATTATCATTAAACTTATAAATAGGAAACTCAAAATCTTGAAAATCTTATGCTGTAAATATCGGAATAGTCGTCGAATATATAGTTTAATAGTTAATCTGTTGGCGGCTGTTTATAACTATGAGTTAGGGATAGGTATAGCAACTTCTTAAAAGTTGCCAAACATTAATCCAGTGAAGGAGAATTGTAATTAGTCAAGATAATTTATTCTCAATTTTTATAATTGAGATAGTTTGTGCTGCTTAAATAAAGAGGTTTTGACAACCAAATTAAAGCATATCTAAAGAGTTTTGGGTTACAAAGTTAAACTTCAGGTTTTCATCTAGAACAAATGCACTAACTAACTAATTTTTTGGTGAAAATTAGTTAACCTACCATTGTAATACCAATTCTCCAAAGTCTGACTACAGAAGTTTAATCACCCTAAATCCCCCTTAAAAAGGGTGACTTAAATTCGATGTGTAGTTTTCATTTAGAGAAATGGTATAACATATAATTAATTTGCAAGAGTTATAGTAAACAGTAACCAGTGAACTGAAAACTCAAGTCTGATAACTGATAACTGATAACTGATTTTAACGCGATAATTTACTCAAAAATTCCAATAGTTTTTTACTATTAGGAGTCAAGAGAGTTCGACGATAGGCATCGGCGGTCTTTTTAATTGCTTCCGCTTGGGTGGGGTAGGGATGAATAACACTAGAGAGTTTACTCAGTCCGATTTTAGCCACCATAGCGGTGGTAATTTCAGAAATCATCTCACCGGCGTGAGCGGCGACAATAGTGGCCCCTAAAATTTGGTCGGAACCTTGTTTGTGAATAATTTTTAAAAAACCGTCCGTTTCGCCATCAGCGATAGCTCGATCGACTATACTCAAAGGAATTTTAATAGTATTAGTGACCAATCCCTGGGTCTGTGCTTGGGTTTCATCCATACCCACACGAGCAATTTCTGGGTCGGTATAAGTGACCCAAGGCATAACTAAATTACTGAGCTTATCGCGTCCGAAACCGAAGGGAGAAAAGAGAGTATTTTTAATCACAATACGGGCGGCTGCATCGGCAGCATGGGTAAATTTCCAATCCATACAGATATCACCAGCCGCATAAATTTTCGGGTTAGTAGTTTGCAGATAATCATTAACTTTGACTCCCCGACGAGTATCGTATTCCACGGCCACCGCTTCTAAATTTAATCCTGACAGATTAGGCTCCCGGCCGGCAGCGACTAAAATCTCATCAACGGTGATAGTTGCTCCTTGACCGTTGCTAGTATATTCAATGGTTTTACCCCGCTCATTTTTTGTCACCCGTTCAATTTGGCAAGAGAGAATTAATTGCATTCCTTCCCGCAGCAAAGTATGCTCAAGAATTTCGGCCGCTTCTCGGTCTTCTTTATTCAACAGATGGGAATGATTATGAAATAAAGTCACTTGCGTGCCTAACCGTTGAAAAGCTTGGGCTAATTCACAACCAATCGGCCCGCCACCGATAACAGCTAATCGAGGAGGTAATTCTGTGACGGAAAAAATTGTTTCATTGGTATAAAATCCCGCCGCTTTTAGTCCGGGGATATCGGGATGAAAAGCCCTAGCACCAGTGGCAATGACAGCTTTTTTATAAGCGAGGGTTTTTCCCGCCACTTCCACGGCATTTTGTCCTAAAAAACGAGCGCTACCCAAGAAGACATCGATACCTAGTTTTTGGAAACGTTGCACCGAATCATGATGACTAATATCGGCGCGAATTTGCCGCATTCTGGTCATGACTCTGGCAAAATCTACCCTAGTATCCCCAATATCAATTCCTAATTTTTTGGCTTTCTCAATTTCCCCGATAATTCTAGAGGAACGAATCAGACATTTAGAAGGAATACAACCAAAATTGAGGCAATCTCCCCCCATTAAGTGTTTTTCCACTAAAGCCACTTTTAAACCTATATCTAAACCCGCCGCCCCCGCCGCTACAACTAAACCGGCAGTACCCGCACCGATGACGACTAAATCATAACAATCTTGGGGTTGTGGATTGACCCAATCGGCAGGATGAACATAATTAACTAATTTTTGATTATGTTCGTCCATGGGGAGAATACTAACTTCACTGGAGCTATTTTGAAACATAGTGAACTACCTTGACTCCCTAGGCGCAGTTGTCAAGACTTCGGAATTTACAGGGGAATGCCTCAAGACAGATTTACATCCACCTTTTTGACTTACTTCTCCTCTTTGAGCAGTGGTCCGAGTTCCTGAGACTAATAATTTTCTGATGCCTTCTGCTCTCATTTTTTTATCTGCATTTTCGTCTCTATCGTGATGTGTACCACAGCTTGGACAAGTCCATTTTCTAACGTCTAATGGCATATCAGACATTTGATAGAGACAATGATAACAGGTTTTAGAGCTAGGGAAAAATCTATCAATCTCCATCAATAAACCGCCTTTATTCTGTAGTTTATAGTCAATAAATTTCCCTCTTGACCAAGTTGGTAGAGCAAGTCTCTTGGTTCTATGTTAGTTGTTGTTGTATTAATCGGACAAAACCTGATGAGCCTTTCTCTGTCAACTCTTAAGGAGTCGTGCGTTTTATTTTTCAATTGGGGATTTAAGAGCCAATTTTAAAGGCTTCTAGAAATAAACTATAGGTGATACCAATTTTTAGTAAATTGAGAGATTCTCGCAGAATCGGTGCTGGTTTAGCCTGGGAACTTTTTCGGTAAACAATCCGGCTAGTCGCCTCCGTAAACAGCAGTAATAAACCGGCAGCGGTGACATCCCATTGAGCAGTTTGGCCAGCAGTAGTGACAATTGCTTGCCCAGAAAAAACTCCAAATAAAACACAAATTATCTGGAGGGAAATTCGCCGCCAAGGATTACCAAAAAAGCTATTAAATCGACTGCTGGTGACATTAGCCAGCGTACTTAAACGGGTGCGTTGCATGGCCATATTTATTTAGAAGTAATACGATTAAGAAGCCACAAAGAGGTAACAATACCAGTAAAGTGAGCGAGAATTGTATTAGTATTAGCCTGCACAATTAACAGGTCAACAGAATTAACAAATTGACTGGGGTTAGAGGCAACATTAAAAGTGCCTTGAGGAACATTGAGGGATTTAATTAAGACGATTCCCGCCAAGGCTTGCGCTCCCAAAATTGTTAAAAACATCCCGATAATATTAGCGATTAAACCCTGACGAATTAATTGAATAGTATCGGATTTTTTCGGGCGACTATCTTGATCACCCCCCAACATTTGACGGGCGATTTTCATGTAACGAGAAGAAAAGAAAATGGCGACTACCAAGAAACCAGCCCCACCAATGGCACATAAAACACCGATTTCAATACCGGAAGTGCGTTGTCTCGTCCCTAATAAACTAGCGGTAGCAATGAGCAATAAAACCCCTGAAATTACGCCTAGGACAATCTGCGTCCAAAAACCGATTCTTCCCTGACGTAAAAGGATATTAGCAGCCCGTTGGACGGCGGGAGGCAAGGAATAAAGATCAGAATCTCTAGGGGTGGATATATTGGTAATTTCTGATTGTTTGTCTCTCATCGGGGTTAAGCTAGGGATTGGGTAAATCTGGTCTTGATCTATTTTCGTCTTTTTTTTTGTCCATGGCTAGAGATTTAATCAAGCTCTGGCATAATTAATTTTTCAGGGTTCAAATACGGCAAAAATAATGATTAAATTGCCTAAAATCTGTAAATAGACCATTTAATTGATTGTTATTCATTCTTAATTCTCCTGACTACTGGCTACTGACTCCTCACCCTAACAACAATTTTTGATTTTTACAAGCGGTCTAATTTTGGCACTGACTGGCTATCTGTTTAGCTTCTACCTGTAAACGCTGGGCCATACGAAACATTTCTTGACCGGTGTGGAGAGAGCGATCATCGTAGTTAAGGGTAAAGGTTTCTAATTCTTCTAGTCCGTCAGTGAGATGATTGAGACAGTAGTAAAGAGAAGCGGCCACTTTGGCCATTTTGGCAGGGTTGGGCCGTTGGGAAAAGAGGGTTTTGGCTCGATCGAGATTTTGGCGACAGGTTTCTAGATAGTCTTGAAAAACAGCCATCAACTGATCATCGAAGGGATCGGCGGATAGGTGATTGATCTGACCTTTGAGAGGCCGGATAATTTGACCGATCAGGCGATTAATCGGGCTATAGGTCTGGTTATACCACTGTTTGACCAGGGCTTCGTCTTCCTGGACTGCTTCTTTGTAACGATGGTAATTTGCCTGGGCGGTGGCGGTGCGTTGGGCGCGTTTTTCGGGAGAATTGGCGATTAGTTGGTTATCGTAGTCCTTTCTTAGTCTCGGATCGCTTAGTATCTCGTAGGCGGCGTTAATAGCGACGATTTTATCGTGACTGGCACTATCGTTTTGACTATCGGGGTGGAATTGTCTGGCTAAACGCCGATAGGCCCGTTTAATCTCGTCAGGGGTCGATTTATGGCTGATTTCTAAGGTTTGGTAGTGGTTGCCGGTCATGAGCGCAAGCGATCAATCTGTCTTTTATTATTATCGACCATGGTTAACGCGGCGGAGAAGGGGAATTGTCGAGAGTGGGAAAGTGGGGTGTGGGGTGTGGGCTTCGGCCGTGAGCTCAGCCGAACGGGTGTGGGGTGTGGGGTGTGGGAAGAATACATAAAAATAATCTCCTGTTTCCTGAATACTGACTTCTGACTCCCGACTTCTGACTTCTGACTTCTAACCCAATGTTCGCCAAAGATAAGCAAAAGTTATATATTGACCCCAAAAACTTGAGAATATTTAAATTAACATTCCGCAATATTTATAAATTCTTAAGAATTAATTGAGAAAGATTTTTATTTAACAACGATTTTACAATGGTTACAGCGATTTGATAGAATTTCATAGTGGGTTATTCTGTGCTTTTTTGGGTGGCAAGGGTTGAAACCCTTGCCACACCTACAAGGTAATCCTAATTAAGACGGGTAAATTAGTCAATTTCACCCACAACGATGATCTTTTTTTTGTGTAGTTTTATTACAAAGAAAAAGTTTTTTTGACAAAAAGCACAAAGTATGAATTATGAATTGGGGAGAAGGGAGGGGGAGAGGGGGAGAAGGGAGAATAAATAAAAATAATCTTCAGAATTCTGAATTGAGAATACTGACAAAATTGGCAATAATTAGACAAAAGGATTGATTTCAGGGATATCCTCGATCGAGGGTAAGTCTATTTGGCCCGATCGCTCTTGTGTAAGATAATAGGGACAATGAAGCTGACAATCGGGACGATGGGGAAAATCGACTAAATCATTTTGGTATGCTGATAGATAGCGATCGAGATCCTTCAATAAACGGCGTAAATCCCGCCCTGTCTGTTGGTGTAGTTTCTGGTTATAGTTAAAAGTAATTTGTTCGGGGCTGCGGGGTAACTGCACAAACCAATAGGTCATCGATAAACTATCAGGAGGATAAGGAGAAGTTTCTGCCAACACATACAGATAAAGTCTCGTCTGCCAATTTTTGGCTAGTTTGTCGGCATCGATAGGTTTTAAGTAGGTTTTCCAGTCAAAAATTACCGCTCGATCGCTCTCTAGTAAAATTAAATCATAGATAACCGTTAATAAATAATTACCCACAGTTAAACTGCGACAATGTTCTGCTTCTCGATTAGCTTCTCCCGGATTTTGGGCAATTGCCGGGGCGGCCTTTAATAGGGCTGTTAAACAATGTTCTAACTGTTCATTTTCGCGTAATAAGGACGTGATCGGCAGCCCTAATTCCCGCTGCTGTAATAATAGGTGAAACTGACTGCCCCATTCTTGCCTCTCCAATTGCCCGGGGTCAGCCGGTGTGTTAAGTTGCTCTAGATAGACTTTTTGAAATCTGGGTGGACAGGTTTCCAATAGGTTTAAATGGCCCTGGGCAAGACGATAGATATTAGACATGATAACTAGATAGGTATTAAAAACTTTCAGATGCCACCCTTATTAAGGGGGGATTAAGGGGGGATCGGCACCCCCATTATCAAGGGTAGATCCCCCCGCCTATCGGCACCCCCATTATCAAAGGGGGCAGGGGGGATCGAACCTAAAATCCATTTTTAATTTAATTATAACCAGCTACTTAGAGTTATCGTTGATAAAACAGGAGTTAGTCTATGGTTTTTGGCTGACAGATGCTAGGAAGGTTGAATAGCCAGAGTATTTAGTAACATTTGATAGACAATACCAAAAGAAATTGATTAGGACAATCTATGCTTAAGAAAAAGGATCATGACAGCCTTTCCCATAAAGATGAAGTGTAACCTAATTTGGTGTTAACGACCGACGACTGACCCGCCAAAACAAAAACTTCCTATCTCATCATTAAGATCAGCTGCCCGCCTATTTAAATTGCTTGTTGAGATGAGGCACTGTGGCACTCTTGCAACAGTAAAGAGATTGGCAGAGATTGACCTAATCTAAGGATAGGGGGGTTAAAATACGTCTTAGCTTAATGACAGACAATAGCTTTTTAGAGCTATAATCAGGGTTTTATGCCTAGAAAAGTCCCTGTTTACTTAATAAAGAAAATTTGACAGACTTATATAATAATGCTTGGTAGTGAAGCTTCCCAATAATTGATCCCCCATGACTTGGTTATATAAAACCCCCGGTATTCCCGATGAATTGTTTGAACGTTTGCCCGGGATTCCCTTGAGTAAACGCGAGGTGAGATTATTGATGATTTCCGCTTTGAGGTTAGGTGATGGGGGGGTTTTCTGGGATATAGGGGCAGGAACCGGCACTATTCCCGTTGAAATTGGCTTATTATGCCCCAATAGTCCGATTATTGCTATTGAAAGGGATGAAGAAGTGGCCAGTTTAATCCGGCGTAATTGCGATCGCTTTGGGGTAAAAAATGTCACCGTTTTTGAAGGCAGCGCGCCCGATTGTCTGCCCAATATATCCCTCGCCCCCGATCGCGTCTGTATCGAGGGCGGCAAACCGATTAAATCGGTCCTGCAAGAAGTGTGGCAATACCTGAAACCCAACGGCCGCATCGTGGCTACGGCCAATAATTTAGAAACCCTCTATCAATTTTCCGAAGGCTTTTCTAATTTACAGGCCCGTAATATCGAGATTGTCCAAGCGGCAGTAAATCGCCTAGAAACTAGGGGTATTCACCAAGTTTTTGCCGCCGTTGATCCCATGTTTATCCTGAGCGGCGATAAACTTTAATTGTGGATAACCTTCCATAAAGTTTTCTTAATCTATATAATTATGACAATGCCGCCTAATTTCTCTGGATTAACCATGCCTTGGCCACGCATTGTCAGCGCTATTTTTGCTATTGCCTTCGCACTGGGAATTATTATCGTTGGGGGTTGGTATTTCACCCTCGGCATCGGTGTTATCGTCTTTTTGGGACAATTAGAGTATTTTCGCTTAGTTCGCGCTAAAGGCATTGAACCGGCCGCTAAAACCACTCTCGTAGTTTCCCAATTATTACTACTGACGGCAACTATGGCAGCCCCCCTCACCGATGCCATGTTTCCCCTGGCTGGGGCGCTAATTTGTTTTTATCTGCTCTTTCAGCCTAAAATGGCGACAATTGCCGACATTTCCACCTCAATTCTCGGTCTGTTTTACGGTGGTTACTTACCCAGTTATTGGATTCGTTTACGGGTCGGTTTTTCTCCCGAAAGTGGTCCCGTGGCTATGGCCAGTAACTTACCCCTGATGGGATATTGGCCGGAATCGTGGATGGAACCGAAATTATTCCCGGCCGCTTTGACGGTGACTTTTCTAGCTTTCGGTTGCATTTGGGCTGCCGATATTGGAGCTTATATCATGGGAAAATGGTTAGGAAAAACCAGTTTATCGCTGATTAGTCCCAAAAAAACCGTGGAAGGTTCCTTTTTTGGCATTTTAGGCAGTATAGCGGTGGCCGAGGTGGGTGCTTGGTATTTAGATTGGCCCTATTGGCAGCTGACGGGCCTATTTTTGGGCTTATTAATTGGTATTGTCAGTTTATTGGGTGATTTGACCGAATCGATGATGAAACGCGATGCTGGGGTCAAGGATTCCGGCCAGTTAATCCCCGGTCACGGTGGTATACTCGATCGCACTGATAGTTATGTGTTCACCGCTCCCCTAGTATATTATTTCGTCACTTTACTGCTGCCCTTGTTGCGTTAGTAATTTGCATCTTCTCCAAGTGCTAGATTAAAGATTAAACTCAAATTTGCGATTATGTCAGCAGTCGTCCATCCCCGGGGTAAAGTTTATCTTCTCGGTGCGGGAATCGGTCAGAGTAGTTTTCTCACCCTGCAAGCGCGAGCAATTTTAGCCACGGCCGAGGTTTTGCTGTACGATGCCCTAGTGGATAGTCAAATCTTCTCCCTAGTGCCGAAAACCTGTGTTTTAGTCGATGTCGGCAAACGGGGAGGACAACCCGGGGCCGAGCAGAATCAGATTAATCGGATACTGGTTAATTATTGTCAAGAGGGAAAACGAGTTATTCGGCTTAAAAGTGGTGATCCGGGGGTTTTTGGGCGAGTATATCCTGAAATGTTGGCCTTAAAGCAGGCAGGCTGTGATTTTGAACTGATAACCGGTATTTCCTCCGCTTTAGCCGCTCCTTTATTGGCTGGAATTCCCCTGACGGAAAAGGATATTAGTCGCTGTTTTGCGGTCTTGAGCGCTCACGATCCCGAGTCTCTCGATTGGTCAGCTTTAGCTAAAATTGATACACTTGTGCTATTGATGGCCGGTCAGTCTTTAGGGCAAATTATCGAGAAATTATGCCAAAATGGGCGGAATATTCACGACTCGATCGCTATTATCCGTCAGGCGGGACGCAAGGATCAACAAATTTGGCGCGGCACTTTAGAAAATATTCTCGTTCAAACCGCCGGGGTGTCCCTCTCACCCTCTATTATGGTCATTGGTCAAGTTGTGGATCTGGCGATTATGTCCTCTCCCCCACCCCTAGGCGGTAAAACTATTGTTATTACCCGTGCCGCCGAGCAAACGAGTCAATTTAGCGAAATTTTGCAAAATCAAGGCGCAGAAGTCCTGGAAATGCCCGCTTTAGAGATTCGTCCCCCCGACCGTTGGCAAGGTTTAGACGATGCCATCGCTCAGTTAAAAGAGTTTGATTGGCTGATTTTAACTTCTGCCAATGCTGTTAATTTTTTCTTTGATCGCTTGACATTTTGGGGAAAAGATGCTAGGGCTTTAGCGACTGTAAAAATCGCCGTGGTGGGCAAAAAAACCAGCCAAGTTTTGCACTCACGGGGATTAAAAGCGGATTTTATCCCGGGGGATTTTGTCGCCGATGCCTTGGTAAACGAGTTTCCCGACCCGATTAGGGGGCAAAAATTCCTTTTTCCTCGCGTGGAAACGGGAGGGAGAGACATATTAGTTAAGGAATTAACGGCCAAAGCTGGTCAGGTGACGGAAGTGGCCGCATATTATTCCGGATGTCCGGCACGCATGGATAGTGGCATCTGGGAAGCGTTTCGAGATGGGAAAGTCGATATAGTCACCTTTGCCAGTTCCAAAACCGTCCAGAATTTTTATCGATTATTGCGACAAGAAACGGCAGAATTATCGGTTAATTCCCTCTTAGAAAAAGTTTGTCTGGCTTCTATCGGTCCGCAAACTTCAAAAACCTGTCAAGAGTTATTTGGTCGTGTTGATATCGAGGCGCGAGAATATACCCTAGAAGGATTGACTAACGCTTTAATCGAGTGGAGTAAGACCTGACATTTTCAGCGCCGTATTTGCGGCGGCCCGGATTGGGAGGATCAAAGCCCCTTATCAAGAAGGATCAAAGCCCCTTATCAAGAAGGATCAAAGCCCCCCTTATCAAGGGGGGTTGGGGGGATCAAAGCCCCTTAATAAGGAGGGATCAAAGCCCCCCTTATCAAGGGGGGTTGGGGGGATCAAACTTCCAATTACTCCACAAACTCCCTCAAAATTACTCAAAACTTCTTGATTAGTAAAGCGGATTACTGTTAATCCATAACCTGATAAAATTTGGGTTCTTTCTAAGTCATAGGCTTGAGCATCTTCCCTATTATGACTATCACCATCAATTTCAATCACTAATTTTAATTCGGGGCAATAAAAGTCAACAATAAATTGATCAATCGGTCTTTGGCGATGAACTCTATATTGAAAATTGTTTAAGTATTCATACCAAAGTTTTCTTTCAGCTTTGGTCATATTTTTACGGAGTTCTTTAGCTCGTTCTACGAGTTTGGGATTGTAGGGTAGATGATGATGATTGGTTAATTCCATAAGCTTACTTTCTGGTTAGTCATGTTACCGTACTTAGCCCCCCTTGATAAGGGGGGCTTTTTACTGGTTTAATTTGATCCCCCCAACCCCCCTTGATAAGGGGGGCTTTTTACTGGTTTAATTTGATCCCCCCAACCCCCCTTGATAAGGGGGGCTTTTTACTGGTTTAAGATGTATAAGTCTGTGATATATTACAGGTTACAAGTCGCTGCGCGAGAAAAGAGACTCTCTCCCACCCCCTCCCGCTATGTGGCGTTGTTAACCTTCTTTTTGTTAGCTTCGGTAGGTGTGCGTGTTGACTACCCTCTAATGAAAAAGTTAGCTCATCATATCTCAACCATTCTCCGTCCCTGCGCCAACCCACCTCGTCAGCGAATTTTTTATACACATCATAATCGTATTCCCCTGGGACACCACCGCAATCCAGCCAGACTTTTTTCTGCACAGAAAAGCCAAATTTGCCGCGGCTATTATCTACCCAGAGCTTATCAATCGTGCGTAACTCTTCACAGGGAAAGTTGTTAATGCTTTCTTCATCTAGCCAGCCTTCATCTTCCCTTTTAGCAATTAACAACATTAACCGCATCGTTTCCTCATCGGCTTCGCGCCATTGCCCATTTTTCAGATAGGTTTCTAGTTGAGTAAAGAGAGAAGTCTGTCGTTTTTGTTCTAAAAATTCCAAACCTCGACGTTTTTTAACAGGTAATTCTCGATAACATCGCTCCGCTAATCCCTGAGCTTTAGGATTATCTTCTTTATTATAAAAATGAACAATAAAATCAGTCGGATTAGTCAATAAAGTTGCATACATAATGCAAGCCTCGTACCAGAGATTTTGTTCCCAATTTTCCTTGAGTAAATTTTCTTGCTTTAACCGTTTAATCTCCAAAGCAATTAAATAGGACTGAAAAAGATTATGGGCAAACTCATAGTATTCATCCTTTTTCAAAATTAACTCGCTCACATGAATTAACCGCTCTACAAAATCCTTAGCCGAAGTGCTTTCAGGATAACCCAATTCCTGAATAAAATTTTGTATAGAACTCAGTAATTCTGAATATTCAATCGTGGTTGTATTTCCCATTTTCAGGGCTAACTGTTGCAATACCCGTTGACGATGATTTTCCTCATTGTTATCTAAAATCATATCAATGCCCCTAGCTTGAGGGCGAGTGATCAATTGCAGATCAAAAATTCGGCGAAATAAATCCACTCGTTGCTGAGGTAATTTTTGTCCCGAGCCAAAGTTTGCCCGATGTAACTGTAATATCATATTTAGATTTAAGGGATTTCTCGCCAAGGCTAATAGAGTAGAACTTTCCTCGGAATCATCGAGAGCAAATAACTGATTAATTAAATCGTTTGCTTTATTGTCGGCAGCTTCTTGTTTAGCTTTTAAACTTCTGCTAACTCTGGTTTCCTGCTCTTGCCAGAAATACCATTTATACACAAAATCCCGAATATTTTTATCGGTAAATTCATTAATAAACACCTTTTGCCGAGGTTTATGCTCAGAGCTAAACGCTTGATAGCCTTTCGGACGAGAAGTTAAAATAAAATAGTTTTGGCGAAAATCTTGCCACTGTTTGCCAATCCATTGACTGACTTTTTCGGCATATTCGGGTTTAATTTCATCAAAACCATCAAACATCACTAACATTCGCTGACGGGTTAAATGACTTTTAGCCCAGTTCTGAGGTAAATCTAATTCTTGAGAAATATCTTGTTTAAGATGTCGCTCAATTAAGGTCGGTAAATCCAATCCTTCTGTGGTGGTAATCACTTCCTGCCATCTCCGTAAACGTAAAAAGACAGGAATTAAAAAAGGTGCATTTTGTTTCGGTTGTTTTAGAGCGTAGTTATAGGCTAAATGACGCAATAAAGTCGTTTTTCCTCGTCCACCAGGAGCCAGAATTAACAACCGTAAATTTGTCCTCTTTTTAGCCCGTCGCAACAAATCCCAAATATCATCCCCCGTACCTTTAGATTCTTCTTCTGAGCGCAGTTCCAATTGACTCAGATCCAAATTAATAAAAATTTCTTCCAGTTCTGGGGTAGAAAAACCAAAGATTGCATCTTCAATCCCTTCAATATCATCATAACGACAATCTGAATCCCGTAATTTAATTAAATATTTCCCGTCAGGATTAGCTAATTGCCAACGTATTTTTTCCAGTCCTTTGTCTAGCCAAACAAAAAAGCTTAAAGCTGTACCTTTACCATGATTTTTACCTTTGGTTCTTGCTATTTCTAAAAACCCTTGACTCCAGGCTGATCCGTAGGTAAAAAAGCCCGTGAAGATAAAGGTGACTCCCCCGACAATAATTGCGTTAACCGCGTCATGTTGACTAAGCCAAGTTAAGCCGCCTGTAATGCTACCCCCGATAATTGGAAGGGAAGGAGCGGAGGTTCGGAGTTGATGGGCAACAAAAGCAGTGATTTTTCCCGTCCAAACTTGAGCCTGTTCCTTTTCCTGGTCAAAATCTGATTCTTTTTTCTCTTCAGATTCTGATGCTTCCGGCTTTGTGGTTTTATCGTCCATAAACCCCCTTTGATCAACCTCCTCTAATTATATTAGAACTCTATTGAAGATAGATTTTGGGTTCGATCCCCCCTGCCCCCCTTGATAAGGGGGGTGTCGATCCCCCCTGCCCCCCTTGATAAGGGGGTGCCGATCCCCCCTGCCCCCCTTGATAAGGGGGTGCCGATCCCCCCTGCCCCCCTTGATAAGGGGGGTGTCTGAAAATTTTTACACCTACCTACTTAGCATCAAAATCTCTGTTTATTTTAATAATAATAAACGCTGGGGAGATAAAGTAACAGTCCAAGGCAAAGCTTGCTCCTTAATTTCTAACCATTTATCCTTATATAACTCTGCTTGGATATGAAAATCTTGATCGTGATTGGAGGGTTGATTAAGTTTCAGATAGAGAGTCACTCGATGGGGTCCTTCAATGGCATTAGCCAACCAACAGGGAAAAGTATTAATATCGCCTAAATCTCGACCAAAAATAATTTGATGGGCGCGAATTCCCGTATAGGCTAAATAGTCGGGAATTCCGGGGATGGTGTGTAATTTAACATCCCAATCAATGGCCTCCAATTGTTGATTATTGATGATAATAGCACGGGAAAAATTTTTACAGCCAGTAATCTTGGCCAAACTAACGCTATCTGGTCGCTCGAAAATTTTCTGTTTAGAATTATTAGCAATTGCTCGCCCTTTTTCCATAACTAATAAATTCTCACATATTCGATAGGCTTCATCCATATTATGGGTAACAAAAATTGTCACGCCATCGTAATTACTTAAAGTTTTGATCATCTGACGTTCTAATTGAGCGCGTAGATGGGTATCAAGGGCAGAAAAAGGCTCATCTAATAATAAAGCTTCCGGATGACTAGCTAAAGCGCGAGCGATGGCGACCCGTTGCTGTTGTCCCCCCGATAATTGATGGGGATAACGGTTTTCCATGCCGGGTAACTGCACTAATTCCAATTGGTTGGCAATCTGCTGTTTAATAACTTTTTTAGATAAGTTTTTCGAGAGACCAAAAGCGATATTTTCCGCCACGGTAAGATGGGGAAAAAGGGCATAATTCTGCACCACAAAACCGATACGACGCTGACGACTGGGGAGATTAATTCCCTTTTCGGAATCGAAGAGAATGCGACCATTTAAGACAATACGACCCCTTGAGGGCGTTTCCACACCAGCCAGCGATCGCAAAATGAGGCTTTTTCCCGAACCCGAAGCCCCTAATAATCCTAGGGGCTGATTTTGGCAGTTAAAAGTGACCGAGAGGTTAAAACCGGGTAAATATTTCTCTATATCAACAAATAAGCCTATTTTATCCCTATAATGCTGATTTTCAGCTGCTAAAAGGGCAAAATCGCGACCCTCCCAGGGTGGCAGCCAGTCCTCCATCTCATTAGGTTTGCTTTCTCCCGGTCGTCCTAATTGCTGTTTGCGTTGACTTTGCCAGAGATTAACGGCGATAATCCCCGATAGGGAGATTAACATGATAATAAACACCCATATCCAAGCCTCAGTCATCGCTCCTGCTTCCACAGCAAAGAAAATCGCCATCGGGATAGTTTGAGTTTGCCCCGGAATATTACCCGCTAACATCAAAGTCGCCCCAAATTCCCCCAAAGCGCGGGCAAAAGCTAGGGTTAATCCTGCTAATACTCCGGGGAAGGAGAGGGGCAAAAGTAGGCGCCAGAATATTTTCCCTTCCGATGCCCCCAGGGTGCGGGCAACCTGTAAAAGACTGGCATCCACCTGTTCAAAAGCCCCGAGGGTGGTTTTGTACATCAGGGGAAAAGCCACCACCGTCGCGGTGATGATGGCGGCATACCAAGTAAAAACGATGCGAAAGTTAAATAAGTCTAATAACTGTCCTAAGGGTCCGTTTTTGCCGAATAGGAGCAGTAAAATGAAGCCTAGCACCGTCGGGGGCAAGATTAAGGGTGCGACGAAAACTGCCTCGATTAGGGATTTCCACCGTCCGCGATAACCTAACATCCAATAAGCGGCGGCAATACCGAGAAAAAAGATGATTATCAGGGCAATGGTGGCGGTTTTCAGGGATATCCATAGGGGGGAAAAGTCGGGCATTGTTTATCTGGCTATTCCGAAGCCGAATTTTTCAAAAATGTTTTTAGCGGCTGCCCTGGTGAGATATTGGGTGAAAGTCTTGGCAGCTTGCGGGTTTTTACTGGCTTTAATCACAGCTATGGGATAAATAATCGGAGAATGGAGATTATTGGCAGCCGTAGCCACTACTTTTACCCGGTCGGAAATTTTGGCATCGGTGAGGTAAACAATGCCAGCATCGGCGTTACCAGTTTCTACGGCGGCGAGAACATTACGGACAGAGTTGGCAAAGACCAGTTTTGGTTTTATTTGCTCTAAAATGCCGATATTTTTCAGAACTTCTTCACTGTACTGACCGACGGGAACGCTGCGCGGTTCACCCACGGCAATTCTTTTGACATTACTGTTAGTCAGGGAACGAAAATCGCTGATTTTTAGGGTGGAATTCTTGGGAACGATTAAAACTAGGCGATTAGTGAGCAGGTTTCTTCTGGTACTTCTATCGATTAAACCAGCTTTTGCTAAAGCGTCCATTTGCTTAGTGGCAGCCGAGAGGAAAACATCGGCCGGCGCACCTTGTGTAATTTGCTGTTGCAAAGCTCCCGACGCACCAAAGTTATAGTTAACTTTAATGTTGCCCTGGGCTTTTTCAAACCCCGGCTTGATTTCTTCTAGGGCATCTTTGAGACTAGCGGCGGCGGAAACTAGAATTGTCTGGGTTTGCGCAGTGGCGATAGTGCAGGAAAAAAAGTTTATACCCAGAGATAATAAGCAACTAAGGACAATTGAGCCGATAAAAGCCAGAAAATATCGTCTTTTCATCAAGATTGATAGCAAGCGATCGATATTTATATTTCTATCACAACCAATCCACCGCCCAAAATCTGTATCTAGGGTTTGCGGCAAAAAGTTTTTCCTAGGGTGTGGGGTGTGGGAAGTCAGGATGAGTAGGGTTGGCTGAATATCCAGCAATTCTCATTTTGAAATAAATAGAGCATTAACCCCGATTTTGGAAGGCAAAATATAGTAGAAAGTGACTATTTTTCAGGGACAGGCGATCACAAAAAAAACAACTGGTGGGACAAATTAATTATAAATACTCAAGCAATCAAAGGGATTGGCTGAGAACGAACGGGGTTAATTCGGGAAGATAGTTCTGTTTTTAGAATAGGGAATTCAAGGGAAATAAAAATTTATAATTAAGTAGTCGTGCAAAATAAATTTCCTAGTGAAGAAAGGCAAAAGGCAAAAGGCAAGGGGGGGTTAGATGTGTGTAATTAATTTTGCTTAGGTACTTATTGTCAGCTAAGGTAAAATGGGTGAAAGCACGTCAAATTATTCGGCTCTTCGTTACTTGTTATGGTTCGATAGGGGGGCATAAATCGACTAAATCCTTATCTGGCAAGAGACTTAATTGATTAGTTCGCTCTAGATAAAAAACAATTGACAAAAATCGCTAAATGTCTTTCTCTATAAGAGTTTCATTCCTTATAACCCTGTACGTTGCATCAGACAAACCGAAGAACCGCAATTTACTGTTCTGATAGCCTTGGGATGATTCAGAGCTAAACCCACAGGTCAAAAATTAAATCATAAAATCCTGCTTGTTTGGCTGGAAAATCGCCCCTTTCTATCCTAGCAATAATTGATGGTAAAGCTGCGATGAAAGCAGGGCTTCTCTCTTTCGGGTGTAGACTCCAAGCTCTAGGGTTGGTGAGGTTAATCCTCAGATAATCCGTCTGTTTGAGCTTCTCAGAAACCATAATTTCCCAAGAATCTAATTTTCCCTTTCCAGTCCAGATATTTAGGGCTGTTTTCATCCCTTCTGGCCAATTTTTTACAAACTGCTGCCGATATTCATTATACCAGATGATAGGCAGGGGTAATAACTCATCAAACCGGTTACATTTGAGCAAATATAGGCGACTTCCAAAATATTTAAATTCATAAAAACCTTGAGGATTTAATTTGCCCGTATCTGATTCAAAAAACTTACCATCAGAGGTGGGCGGTCCTGTCATAGGACGGACAAACATAATCCGAGGATTTGCTTCCATCAGATCAATTCCTTCAGCAATCCATTTGTAGCCTAGCTCTTGGTACATCATCATATCGCTATCAAAATGCAGCAGATAGTCACTCTGACATTCTTCTATCTTAAAAATCGAGCCAAGGATCGGATAGCCTTTATAGTTATGAGTAGGTTTTATGGCACTGCCGAAATGTTTTAGATATAGTCGTTCTTGATACTTGGCATCGTAATTAAAATCTACAATCCGGTCAACCACCCCCTTATGCAGCAAAGTTTGCGCACATTGGCGTAAATCTTCCATCGTACCAATACCAGGACGATCAACTTTTTCCCCACTTAAAGCAGCCGTGTCTATGGCTAACACTTTTTCTTGAAAGGGAAAATTACACATCTTAACTATATGGGGGATAGTAAGCATCATAAATGGTAAGTCGGTCCGCGCTACAAAAAACCAAAGCGAACAAGTGGGAGATGCCATTAATCTTGCCTCTAACCATTTAGATATGGGACGGGGCTTATTATAACATCTTCACAGCTTTTTTTACCCCTTTTGGCAGTTTAAACCCCACCCCAGTTCCTAGTCTTATAGAGTTAGTTGACAAGACTGGGGTTTATGAGGTAATTTTTTAGAAGATGCCCAACTCGGACGATTTATATCTAAGTATTTTATGACTTTCCCCTTTGTCTCGATTATTATTCCTGTTTTTAATGATGTAGAGCACCTGAAAACTTGCCTAGAAGCTCTTGAGCGGCAAATATATCCTACGGACGATTGGGAGATCGTTGTTGTCGATAACGGGCCCGATGATAGCATTAAAGATTGCGTGGCTCGATTTCCTCGATCTTCTTATCTGGTAGAAAGCATCCCCACGCAATTTGCTGCCCGCAACACGGGGATTAGGGAGTGCCGGGGTGAAATCATTGCTTTTACTGATGCTGACTGCCTTCCCGATGCCCACTGGCTGAGAGAGGGGGTAGAGGAGTTGGTCAATACTCCTAATTGTGGTTTGGTTGCAGGTCATATTGAGGTTTTTCCCGAAATCGAAGGCAAGGCCAATGCGGTTGAGCTTTTTGAGATGATCACAGCTTTATCCCAAGAAGAATTAGTTACGAAGATGAAATTTGGTGCAACTGCTAATATTTTTACTTTTAAACAGATTTTTGAAACCGTAGGATTTTTCAATCTCTCTCTTCCCTCGGGGGGAGATTTAGAATGGGGACGGCGAGTCAGTAGAGCAGGTTATCAAGTAGTTTATGCGCCAAAAGCCCTAGTCAAACATCCTGCTCGCAAAACTTGGCCTTCCTTAAGGTCTAGAACCATAAGGGTCATGGGGGGATTGCATCAGATCAATTTAATCAGTTACCCCCATCGGTCTAATTTAAACCGTTTCCGGGGCTTAATCCGTGATATTTGGCGAGATTGGCCTAACCTGAACGATTTTCTGGCTATCTACAAAGATGCCAGAATTCCCAACCAAAAGGATCGGATCAAGGTGGCCTTGGTTACTTTAGCAGTAAAGTGGACGAGGATTTCTGAGAAAGTTAGACTGTTTTTAGGGGGAGGATTAAAGACGGACTACAATAGGGATTTACAAGCAGTGGGTATTAAGTCAGAAAATATTTGATGTATAGGGGTTTTCCCTCGCCTGAAGTCAGTTCTTATACCCCCTCTTTAGGAATCGGCAGAGGAATTGTTTACGTCTTATTGGGGCTTGCCAGAGCTGATAACTTTTGTTTAATTTTAATCAGGATAGTTTTAATTTTATTCTTGAATAGATTAGAATTTTTGGTAGATATTTGAGTTTGGGTGATTAAATTTTCTGCTATCCTAATCCTCAACAACTTGGCGGTATCTTCAGAGATTTTATTTTCTAGGTAACTTAGCGCATTGCCTAAGGCATCATCTTGAAAATCTGGACAAAAAATGTTAGTATTTCCTTGCACTCGACTGACGAAAATGAGCCCCTTAATATAGGCAGTTGCTAGAGTTTCTAAATCTAAATCAGATGGCACAAAGTATTGCAAGATATCTTGGAGAGTCTCCTCACTTTCTGCCGCCGCTAAAGCGACACCATAGTTAAAAAAAACGGCTCGATTACGGAGCTGATTGTAGTAAGAAATATCAATGGGGGGATAGACGTTTTCTAGCTGAATCAGGCGCGGATCTTCCCTGGTTAAGCAATCCAAAACCTGTAAGATTCCTTTTAAGACCCTGAGTCCTTGCCGACTATGAGAGCTACAATTCTGACGGTATTGAGCTAAAAAATCAGGAATATGCAGTAATTTCTGACGGGATCTGGCGAAGCGAATCCAGATATCCCAGTCTTCACCCCCCGCAGTACCATCGAAATTGAACCAGCCTACTTTTTGCAGAGACTGCGAGCGCATCATGATGCCCGCAATCCCCCCCCAAGTATTGTGTTCCAGAATATTGGGCCAGCTAGGAACTTTACTTTGGTCGAGCTGGCCTAGTATAGTCTGGCCATCTTCCGCCATCATCCAAACGTTAGAGGCCACAGCGGCTGCTTCGGGGTTTTTACTCAAGCTTTCTACACACTTGGCCATCATTGACGGAGCCAGCAGATCATCGGCATCTAAAGTGATTAGAAATTCGCCCCTTATCAAAGCGCTGCCGTTTTTCCTGGCCGCTACTTGCCCCTGTCGCTCTTGATATAAATACTTAATCCGCTGGGGATATTTCTGGGCATATTGTTGGGCTACCTGATGGGTGTTATCGGTGGAGCCATCATTGATAATAATTATCTCATGGTTTTGATAAGATTGTCTCAAAACAGATTCCACTGCTTGAGCAAGTAGGTGTCCATGCTGATAACAGGGAATTAATACAGAAACTTTGCCAAGCTCAAAAGGGGAATCGTTCTCTAGCATATCTTGCACTTATAGGGGTTTAATCTCGGGTTTGCGTGATAAACCTTTGATTTTTTTGCTTAGCCTACTTTTCCAAGTGCGGAAAATTGTTGTCAGGTGATCGCGGATCACATATTGCCAGCGCCAGGGCCAAGATAAATTCTTCAGCCTGTACTTAAGAAACAGATCGCGATTGGGCATATTTGGCCCGTGACCAAAGCCTGCCCAGTGGGTATATAGTATTCTTTTCCCATTTACCTTGTGAGTATTATCGGCAAACTCTATCTTGAATTTTGCCCACTCGGAGCCTAGATCGGGGATAGCCTCAGTAATGGCTTGGGTTTTCAGCCCCTTAATATCCACACAGTAGTTGACAAAGGGCTGGACAATACAATGGTCGGCAAAATGCTGTCTGATTGTGGCTGCTTGTTCAGCCAACTCTTGAATATCATCTAGGCTAAAAGCCCCCCGGGAAGAGATAAAAGAGCCTGCGTTGAAACCGTTTGCCCTATACTCTCGGATCATTTTATCTCTAAACTCCCCCTCTTTATAGACCTGATCGAATATACCTCTATAGTAGTACATAAATTCGACTTCAGAGTTGATATAGGTTCGGAACAGCTCTTGTAAGCTATCTAAAACAATAATGTCAGAATCTAGAAAGATAAAATGCTCTAGGGGTCCCCAGAAGATGGAAAAAATACGAAATCTGTGATTATGTATATCCTCGATACCCCTTACTTTTGCTCCCACTCCATCTAATAGCTCCAAGTTTATATCGCGATAAAAATTGAAATTGTATTTCTGAGAAATTTTACTGAGTTGGGATATATTATCATTAAAAGGTATAATATACAGAGGGCATTCAGGATCATAAGTCCTGAGACTTTCTAAGAAAGGAATCATCCATTCCAAAACCTGATCATTAGCTAAACAGTATATACCTACTTGTCCAAGCGTCTTCATGGGTAAGATTTATCAACGAGTTTACGCTATTCTACTAAGGGAAACTTTTCTTGTCAATGTCAGGGGAAAGGAAAATCCTGAACGCTTACGGCCAAGTAAATTGTGGCCAGGGCTACAAGTCCGTCAAGATACAAAGTTAGTATTTTGTTCCTTCCCTGTTCCCTCCTTTCAAGCCACGAGGACTCTAAGGACAGGCAAGATTTCAACCTAATTCGTTGCTAGGTCTTGCCGGAGCCGGTCTCTAAATCGGTTAACTGTGATATAAGTATTTTTAGATGCGAGCATGAGAAACTTATGAGCAACGGAATCTGTACTTTGGCTAATGATCGGGTTTACGATCAGCTAGTGGCTTTGCTGAATAGCATTGAGGCGAATGGGGGAAAAGACTTACCAGTCTGTGTCTACCCCTACGATGACCAAACCGAGGAAATTGCCAAGTTAATCGCTCAACGCCCCCAAGTTGAACTGTATCGCGAGCGGGAGTCGATGGAGAGGTGGGATAATTTTGCCAAGGCAGCCTGGGATTCCCATCCTACTGCCCGCCTCAGGTGGCAGCAAGCGGGAAGCAATGGCTATCATCGTTTTGGTACCCATCGTCGCTACTGTGCCTTTGACGGACCCTTTGACCGATTCCTCTATATGGATGCGGATACCTTACTTTTGTCTCCCATAGACTATTTCTGGGAAAAGCTAGACGATTATGATTGTGTTGTCTACGACTATCAGTATAAAGATACCTCCCACGTCTATGAAGTTAGTTCGCCAAAGTTACTGAAAATATTCTCCGAAGAACGGATCAAAAAAGAGATTTTCTGTTCAGGAATCTATGCTTCTAAAAAAAACTTATTTGAGGAAGAAAAGAGAAATTGGATTTTGGAACAATTCCGTTCAGGAGAGTCAGAGGTTATTTATCCCATGGCCCCAGATCAGACCCTTCTCAACTATATGATGATGAGAACAGGTACTTCTATATACAATTATGCTTTGAATACTCCTCCAGAAAAGAGAGTAGGTAACTGCGTTACCGATCCCAAATTTGTCGAAAAAGATAATTTACTGTATGACAAAGGATATAGGTTGATTTACCTTCATTATATTGGGATTTCCAGCAGTTTATTTACTAGATGTTGCCAGGGAGAAAATATAGATTTTCCCTATCGTAGTTTATTTTTATATTATCGCTATCTCTACGAACCTGAAAATTATCCTCAATTTAAATCCAGTCCCGTGTGGTACAATCAACCTAAAAGTTTAGGAAAAAGAATGAAGGAAAAATTACAGAGAATAGCCCGTAAAGTTTTTTCTAACTAATAATAAGGGGTTAACTTGTGACAGAAAAAATAGTAGGTATGCTCAGCAGCTATCCCAATTTAAATCAGGGAGATTGGCTATGGAAACAAACTCCTTATCCAATGGGAGTTTGGGGTAATATTTCCCTACAAGCTAACGCTCCTGAGCCAGATTACTTGTTGCTTTATCAGTTTGATTTTCCGCAACCAAAGAAAGAGCAAGACGGCTGGAAAAATTGGCTCAAAAAACCAGCAAAGCCACAGCTGGCACTTCCATCTATTTTGGGGAGAGTTCCCAAGGAACGCATTATCTATCTCTTAAGAGAACCGCCCTTACCGGAAGTGTTATCGACCAATATGGAAAATTACCGCATCGCCAGCGAGTATTGTGGCTATGTATCAGGTCCGGATGATTACGCACCTCAACCATACTATATGCCTGCCGACTGGCACATAAGCAACAGCTTTCGGGATCTGGCCGATTTGCCCTGTCCGGAAAAAATTCGCCTCTGCTCTTGGATTACCTCTGGAACTACCCGCACAGCCAATCATCGCCACCGTTTGGCCTTTATGCAGCTAATCAAAGATAACGAACTTCCTTTCGATTTTTATGGGCGAGGTTTGCCGGACTGGACGGGTTCGAGAGGCTCGGTACAAAATAAATGGAATGTCCTAGCTCCCTACTACTACAATCTAGCCATAGAAAACTACGCACAGAGCAGGTGGTATATCAGCGAAAAGCTCTGGGACCCGCTATTAGCTTGGTGTTTACCTATTTATTACGGTGGAGCGGATGCAGAGAAACTATTGCCACCGAAAAGTTTCTTACGCCTGCCCAGTTTGGATCAAAAAGGAGTTGATTATTTGCGAGAGGTCACTTCTAGTTTGGATGCTTGGCACGAAGCGAAAGAAGCGATCGCCGAAGCGAGACAAGTTATCCTGTATGAGCTGAATCTACTTAACTGGCTCTCTAATTTCGTGGTATCCTAAATGCCAATGGTTCTCTTGGGTTCTGCTGGCAAATCGGGCGTTGCTGAGTTGAGATATGAATCTTCTCTTGTGGGATTTTTAAAACCTAGACCCAAACTAACTTTTGGATACGATGCACAGTTGGCATTCATACCTTCATTCAGCAACCCCAATCGTTCTATATGATACCTATTAGCCGCAACCATGAATGCTCCTAAATCAGGACGAAAACCGGGACGGTAGGGACAGAATCTATTTTGTCGAGTACAGGATAAACAAGAGAGCCAAGCAATTGTTAAAACAACTCTTTCGTATATTGGTGGTTAAAAAATGCTGAAAAAAACTATTGGAGTCTATATGCCCTATTTTATGGGAGGAGGTGCTGAAGCTGTGGCTCTCTGGATACTAGAAGCCTTAAAAGAAAAATATGACTTAACTCTTTTCACCTTTTACTATCCAGACTGGGAAAAGCTAAATAAGTTGTATGAAACATCCCTCAGTCCCAAGGAAGTTAACGTTGTTTCCGTATTACCAAAAAGTTGGCAAGGCATCTCAGAGTTTCTCATCAGTAATAATCCTCATTTTCGTCAGATATCCATTCATTTAAGCCTGCGTTATTTAAAAGAAAGAGCCAAAAATTATTCCTTGGTGCTATCAGCTTGTAATGCGGCCGATCTAGGCGTACCAGGAATCCAATATATCCATTGGGTTAAAGTCCTTGAAGGTGGTAAAATACACCAGAATATGCCCTACCTAAATATCTCCAATTTTTCTGTAGATAACCTCAAAAAGAATCTATCTATTTCTAACTCTTTTGATGTAGCCAAAGCAGTCAAGGAAGTTTACGGGCTTGATAGTACCGTTATCTATCCTCCAGTGGTGATTCCTGTTAAGGATATTGCTCGGGAGCAAAAAGAGAATGCTTTTGTAATTAGCGGTAGGTTAACAGTAGATAAAAGTACAGATTTCGGCATTAAAGTCTTAAAAGCAGTGCGGGAGAGAGGATTTTCCATCAAACTCCATATAACTGGGGGCGCTGGGGGAGCTTTTAATAAAAAGTATCAACACTATATTGAACAATTGGTAGCTGAAAATTCCGACTGGATTCAACTGTATAAGGATCTTCCCTATGCAGATTATTGTAATATACTGTACAAATGTAGGTATGGTATCCATCCCAAGAAAGACCAGTTTGGTATCTCCGTAGCCGAAATGGTGAGAGCAGATATCATTCCCTTTGTACAGAAAATAGGAGGTCAAACTGAAATCGTCGGTAAGCACAATACAGAATTGCAATTTAACAGTATGGAAGAAGCAGTAGAAAAGATTATTGCAGTAATTAGTAATGAAAAGAAACAGGAAGAGCTTTTAATGTCCCTCTCCCATCAAAAGTCTCTTTTTTCATCAGAGAAATTTCAAAGGGAAATCAGTCAATTTGTGGATAATTATTTCTCTGACAACGTTTCCGAAACCTAGGCAAGAGATTCTAACGCTTGCACATATATATTATGTGGCTACATCATCCCAAGTCCACAGGCGTTTCGTCGGGATCATCTCACTGGTGCAATGATTATTAATGCTTAGGGCTGTCAAAAACTATAAAACCTTGAACTTTAAACACCAACTAAGTTGAGACCCGTAGTTTTTCCTCCTCTATTTTAAGATGAGTTTTGCCCCATAAGTGATCGGCCAAAACGAGAGGCGCGCTATATTGATCACTATCCTAAAATGGAAGCAGGGGATTTTTGCTTGAATCTATGACTGTAACACTGCTCGCACCACCGGCTGAAATACTTCACCTGTCCGGGATTAGCTGGAAAACCTATGAAACGCTGCTCGCAGAAATGAGCAATCGCCGTCTCCGGCTGACCTACAATCGTGGCAATTTAGAAATCATGGCTCCTTCGACCGGACACGAAAGATTCAAGAAAGTGGCGGGGCGATTTGTTGAGACAATGGCTGAAGAATCAGCAGTCTCGATTTATCCCCTCGGTTCTACCACCTTTAAACGCCCTCAATTAAGCGGTGCAGAACCGGATGAATGTTTTTACATTGATAATATTGAGGCGGTTCGGGGAAAAAAGCGACTGGACTTAAATGAAGACCCGGCACCGGATTTAGTCATAGAAATTGATGTCACCAGCAGTTCTCAAAATCGCCTTCAGGTTTATGCAGATCTAGGCGTGGCAGAGGTTTGGGTTTATAATGGGGAATCTCTGGTTATCCAACAATTACAAAATGGCACTTATATCACCTCCCCAACCAGTCAGTTTTTTCCTAATTTACCCATCTTAGAAATTGCTATATTTTTACAACAAGCTGGCCAGACAGATTACCTAGAGTTAGTAAAAGCATTTCGGAATTGGGTAAGAAGTCAGCTGAAAAAATAAATCTGAACCGGAGTCTCAAAAATGGAAATTAACAAGTTTCCCCTTTTGGGTCGTCGGTCGTCAATACCAAATCAGGTTACACCTCATCGACCCGAAGGTTAATGCGGATGGAGGGACTCGAACCCACACATCGAAAAGATACTAGAACCTAAATCTAGCGCGTCTACCAATTCCGCCACATCCGCAAATATGTCACCCTACCCTATCATAGCATAAGATACTATAGGAAAGATAAAATTTTTTATTCTTAATAATTTTATGCTCTTAGGTTTTGTCTTTCAGTCTCCCGGCCCCGTCCTCTGGGAGATCGGACCAATTTCGGTGCGCTGGTATGGATTTCTCATCGCTATGGCGGTATTATTGGGTGTCACCCTCTCCCAGTACCTCGCCCAAAAAAGAGCGATCGATCCCGATCTAATCGCTGATTTGGCCATTTGGTTAGTAGTGGGGGCCATACCTGCAGCCCGTCTGTACTATGTTCTCTTTCAGTGGCAAGAATACGCGCAAAATCCTGCTGATATTATCGCCATTTGGAAGGGAGGTATCGCCATTCACGGGGCAATTATCGGGGGTTTGCTGGCGGCCCTAATCTTTGCTCGCATTAATCGGGTTTCTCTTTGGCAATTACTCGATCTGGTGGCACCTTCAGTTATTCTCGGTCAAGCGATCGGACGTTGGGGTAACTTTTTTAATTCGGAAGCTTTTGGCAGTCCGACTAATTTACCCTGGCGGTTGTTTATTCCTCCGGCTAGTCGTCCTTTAAAATATATCACCGTCGATTATTTTCACCCCACCTTTCTCTACGAATCTCTCTGGAATCTAGCAGTTTTTGCCCTACTTATCTATCTATTTTTCTGGGGGTTAAAACACCCTAGTAAATTAAAAATTGGCACCCTTACCCTAGTCTATTTTATCGCCTACAGTCTAGGTAGATTCTGGATCGAGGGACTACGCACCGATAGTTTAATGTTTGGGCTTTTGAAAATGGCGCAAATAATTAGTTTAGGAGCGATCGCTGTCGGTCTTTTCGGTTTATTCTGGTTATATAAACTGCAGCGTCCTTTACCGGATGTGGTGGCGACCGTCAGTTATAATCAAAAGTTACCCTAGCTAACCCCGACTATGGATCTAGTAACAATTTTTCAACAGGTTTTAAACGGTTTATCGATCGGTAGTGTCTATGCTATTTTTGCCCTCGGTTACACTTTGATTTTTTCCATTCTAGGAATTATCAATTTTGCCCATGGCGCAATTTTTACCCTCGGTGCCTATTTTACCTACGCTCTAGCGGGGGGAGTTTTCGGTTTTAATGGTTTATTAGCTAATGCCAAATTACCCTTTTCCCTGCCCTTTTTTTTGGCACTCTTGCTAGGCTGTATCCTTTCAGGTTTCACCTCGGTTCTTCTGGAAAGATTGGCCTTTAAACCCCTCCGGGTACGGGGTTCCGATTCTCTCTTAACTCTGGTTTCTAGCCTAGGGGCAGCCGTGGTGATTGTCAATGTCATTCAATACTTATTCGGGGCAGAAATTTATACTTTTCCCGATAGTATTTATGGCAATCTTCCCCCCGCAATTAATTTTGGTACAGCTGATCGCCCCGTGGCAATTCGCACAATTCAGATTATTATTTTTCTGGTTTCAGCAGTTATGGTGGCTTTGCTAACTTATTGGGTTAATTTCACCAAAATGGGCAAAGCTTTACAAGCGGTAGCTGAAGATGTCACCACGGCCAGTTTGTTGGGGATCAATCCCGAAAAATTTATCGTGATTACCTTTTTTATTAGTGGTGCCTTGGCAGGTTTAGCAGGAACTTTAGTCGGTTCTAGTGTTAGTATCGCTGGCCCCTATTTCGGTATTGCTTTCGGATTAAAAGGTTTAGGAGTGATCGTTTTAGGGGGATTGGGAAGTATCCCCGGAGCAGTAATCGGTGGTTTATTATTGGGTATTGCCGAAGCTTTTGTTCCCGCAGAATATTCCGGTTATCGAGAGGCGATCGCTTTTGCTATTCTCTTTATTATGTTGTTAGTTCGTCCCCAGGGTTTACTAGGCAGAAAGTTAATTCAAAAAGTCTAATTCGGTTTAATTAGCCCCGAGAAAAACTGTTTTTCCCGACAAGGAAGATTGATAGGCAGCGTATGCCACTTCTAGGGCATAAAGACTGGCTTGGGGAGTAACATAGAGATGAACCCGATCGAACAGATAATCTAGCACCATTGCGGTATCTTTGGCAAAAAGACCGCGACGGGTTTCCACTTCTAAAGCTTGGCTACCTTCACTATTAATTAACTGCCCTTTTTCCCCTTCAAAAATTAAGCTGCCCCCCTCCCCATGAATAGTGAAAGTTCGCTCATTTTGCCAAAAAACTTCGCCTTTGCCGTAGGTAACTTCAGCAATTAAGCCATTTTTAAATAATAACTGCGCCTCACACAAACAGGCTAGAAAATAATCGGATTCTGGAGCATTCCAATAACGACAATGACAGGATACGGACTCCACTTCCCCAAATAAATTAGTAAAGCGATGGATACGAGAAAGGGCAGCGATCAAAGGAAAACCGAATAAATCCCGATGAAATGTCCAGCGCCGGAGTGCTGGTCTGCCGGGGACGATCGTGGTATAACGGGCTAGGTGGATATTGCCGAGGCTGGCTAAATACTGCTGTTGGGTTTGATGCAGTCCCCCCAA
This sequence comes from Microcystis sp. M144S2, assembly GCF_020246065.1. Taxonomy (NCBI): domain Bacteria; kingdom Bacillati; phylum Cyanobacteriota; class Cyanophyceae; order Chroococcales; family Microcystaceae; genus Microcystis; species Microcystis sp. M144S2. Next base: position 161,448 of record NZ_JADBTR010000011.1, on the reverse strand, counting down.
AAGTTCAATATGTTCGACGTGCAGTAATTTGTTCTCGGTTTCGGCTAAGGTGATTAATTCTGCTGCCGCTGCCGGGTGAAAAGCCAGAGGATACTCGACGATAACGTGCTTGCCAGATTTTAAGGCAGTACGGGCGATCGAGGCATGGGCCTGATTAACGTTGGCAATGACAATCAGATCGAGATCGGGATGGCTGGCCAGGCTTACTGCCGAATCTAGGGCAGAAATTTGGTACTTTTGCGAGAAATTAGCGATCGATTCGGGACTATTACCACTAAAATACAGAAGCTGGGCGCGATCATCGGCTTGCAAGCTTTCAGCACGACGTTGAGCGGCGAACCCTGTGCCAACTATACCAATTTTTAAGGGACGATGAGAAGTCATCAGGGGCATTCTGGCGACATTAATTATTGGGAAGTGGGAATTATGAATTATGAATTATAAATTGGAGAGATGGTAGTCGGGAGACCCACTTCGTGTGCCTTGCGGAGGGAGATGGGGAGAATCATCTCCTGACTCCTGCCTCTCGCCTTTCCTAGCTTTATTTTGGCAATTAACTGCTCTATTATCTCAAAAATAGCACTCTAAAAGATGTGGGAGGGTGAATTCATATTTTTAATGGACAACGCCAATTTTTTGCTCCTGTTTAGGCCCCGGATCTTCTAAACTGCCGTCGGTTGTCGGGGAGCATGACGACTAGGGGAAACCACCACGGGAGTTGGCGACACTGTACAGGTTAATTCTAGAGACTGTTCTAAACTAACCACCCGATTGAGTTGTTGCCATTCATTACTAAAAGGAGGCATCGCTAGAGCGCAGGCTTTCCAATGAGCTTCGACGGGAACATCTAGTTGTTGACAAGTGCCACCGCGCCGACCTTGGGTTTGATAGTATCGGCAGTATCGACAGGAAGAAGTAAGAAAGTTTGCGGCTTGCATGGTTTGGCTTTAAAAGGAAGATGATTATAGGGAACTCAAGGGATGACTCTCTTTTCGCTCTGTGTAATATTGTCCTACCCTGTGCCAAGGGGATTTTCCTGACTACCACAGCTAGAACTGATATGCCATATAGTTTTTAGTGATCCCCAAAAAAAATTTTGTTTTTAGAATCTTTTAATAGTTACTTTGCAAAAAGCAGCACTGTCTCAAAACAGAGGAGTTAAACTCAGTTGTGGCCGAGGTTATTGGGTCTAGTATCAGCAATAACAGAACGGGGATCAAGCCTTAGCCGAATAGAATTGATGAATACAGGTTCAATTAAGACAGAAAAGATAGGCCTATTGATTCCCGACTCAAAACCACTCTTTCCACAATACTATAAAAAAATTGAATCTTTTACCCCGCCCGACTGGGCAAAACAAAAAGCACAACATTGCCAACGCTCAAGCTCTCCGGAGGGACTGGGAGACTGACAACGAGGACAAATCGGCCAAGATCGGGTTCTGTGAACTATTTTCTGGCTCCAACTCTCTAAACCGTCCGGTTGCTGGGGATTTTCTGGCGGTTTTTCTGGGGTGACATAACTAGGATGATCTCTGAGGGAATTAGGCGCGATCGCTTCTGGGGGAATTAACTGACTATCTTGCTGCCAACGGGCAGCAGAAAAGCGGATATCGCCCAAGGGAGTCTCTAACTGACTATTAAGCCGTTTTAATAAGCCATAGCGTTGTAAAGACAATTCCTGTGCTAAAGCGGCGCTACTGGTGGCCACCGATAAAACCCCGCGATTGAGGGAAAAAGGCCGGGTTTGCTCCAGCAGACGGGGATTAATAATTTTTGGCCATAATTGCAGCACTTGCTCATAGTGGCGATATTCTTCCCAACCCGCCTGTTGAGTGATAGCCGCCAAAATCTTGTCAAGAGAATGTAAAGACATCTGGAAAATCTAGAGAGTACCACGTTAGACTAGGACGAAAAAAACCCCTAACTTTTTAGCATAACCTTTAATACCCTCATGAAATCCGATCGATCCCCATCCTCCCAAGATTTGCCTCTCTCGATCGTCCATCAACCCAGTTCAGCCATCGATCCCGCTCAGGAACCAGAATACCTAGAAGCTTCTGTCATTAACGTCTATCCCCCAGCTAAAGATGTCTTTTTTACCCCTTGGGGTATCCGGGCAATGGTGATCTTTTTGATTGCTAATAGTCTCCTTAGTCTCAATCAATGGTTAACCAGCACCACCCCCACGCCGAGGAAAGCTGAGAATTCCCCCCGCGAGCCGCACCAAAATAACTCCCGCCACCTCGATCGATTGATAGCGATCGCTCGTCCAGTACAGAAAACTCCTCAAACCAGTCCGATCGCTAATATTCCCGCTCCTCCCGTTAAAACTAGCCCGATAACTAACATTCCCGCCCCACCAGTGGTTCAGAGTCCCCCCAGAGCTAGAAATCTGACTAACGCCCTCTTACCCCCGAATCCGCCGCCCTCCCTGATGCCGGCCCATCAATTGCCCGTCAGTAAGATCAAGCAATCTTTACCCGTCGCCCCCCCGGATCCCGCTACCCCGCCCGTATCTTCCCTAGTTTCGGCACCACCGCCACCACCGCCCCAAGTCACCCCCGCCCCTTCGACTGCGATCATTAACGAACGAATGTTAGAGGAATTGCGCCAAAGGGAAGAATCACCCGCTAATTTACCCTTTTTTCAACGGGAAAAAGCCCGTCGTCTGGCCGATCAAAACCGACAGGATGCGGCGGAGTTAATGAAACAGTTACCGCCAGAATTACAAGTAGCCCCTTCTCCCAGTAGTCTGGCACCTTCAGAAACAGCCGATCCCCCCCAGTCCCCCGTCCCTAGTTCTATCATTATTGATAGGAGCGGCACTTCGGTAAACTACTAGGGTTGGTATCGGGAGGACGGCAATGGGTTTGTTAGATCGCATGGGCCAAGCAATTCGCGCCCAAGTCAATAGTCTGATTCAGGAAAATCAAGATCCAGAAAAACTGCTGGAAAAGGCGATCTTGGAGATGGAAGGGGAATTGATCCAAATGCGACAAGCCCTGGCGGCAGCTGTCGCTACCCAGAAACGCACCGAGCGCCAACGACAACAACAGGAAAAAGCGGCCCAAACTTGGCACGAACGCGCCCAATTAGCCCTACATCACGGTAACGAAGAACTCGCCCGCCAAGCTCTCAGCCAATGGCAAACCTATCAAAGTCAGATCGCCCCCCTACAAACCTCCCTGCAACAACAGACGGCTATTATACAAAAGTTAAAGAAAGAACTCTTGACAATTGAACGCAAATATGCTGAGATGAAAGCACAGAAAAGCCTTTATGTGGCCAGATTGCGATCAGCGAGTGCCAGTCAAAAAGCCCAAGAAATTATGGGCAGTTTGAACAGCAGTCAGATGGGGACTATTTTCGAGAAATTAGAAGCAAAAGTCTTAGAAGCCGAATCCCAAGCCGATTTAATCCAGTATAAAGACCCCTTAGAGCGACAATTCCAAGATTTGGAGGGACAAAAACAAATTGAAGCGGAATTACTCAAGTTAAAACAAGAAAAGTTGGATGGGTGATGTGGGGTGTAGGGTGTAGGGTGTGGGGTGTGGGCTTCGGCCGTGAGCTCAGCGTTCGACCGAGCTCACGCCGAGGTCCGAACGGGTGTAGGGTGTGGGGTGTGGGGAGAAAAAAGCGTTCGACAAAAGCTCACGCCGAAGTCTGTCTCCTGTCTCTTGACTCCTAACTCCTATCGCCTATCCTAGCTCTCGTGGTTTATATTAGAGAATAAGCCGTTAGGCAAGATAGGAAGTTTTAAGAACAGTTAACTGATTTAGTACACACCGAGAGGAACAAGAGCGTCATGGGTTTATTCGATCGCCTTAGCCGAGTTGTCCGAGCTAACCTCAATGATATGGTGAGCAAGGCTGAAGATCCAGAAAAAATGCTGGAGCAAGCTGTCAGTGAGATGCAAGAGGATCTAGTACAGGTACGTCAAGCGGTCGCTAGAGCGATCGCCGAACAACGACAAACGGAACAAAAATACAGCAAAGACCAGTCAGAAGCCAATAAATGGGAACAAAGAGCCAAATTAGCCCTTGCTAAAGGGGATGAAAATCTCGCCAGGGAAGCTCTTAAACGCAAGAAAGATTGCACGGAAACCGCCGCCATTCTCAAAAATCAACTGGATCAGCAAACGGTACAGGTAGATAGTCTGAGAAAAAACTTGATCGCGCTCGAAAGTAAGATTTCTGAGGCAAAAACCAAGAAAAATATGTTAGTAGCTCGCTCCAGAGCCGCAAAAGCTAACGAAGAACTCCAAAAAACCCTCGGCAGTATCAATACCAGTAGTTCCGTGGGTGCTTTTGAGCGCATGGAAGCAAAAGTTATCGAGTTAGAAGCCAGTAGTCAAGCTTACGGTGAATTGGAGGGCATTGGCATCGAACATCAATTCGCTGCACTAGAAGCGGGTAGCGATGTGGAGGATGAATTAGCAATGCTGAAAGCACAAATGCCTGGCGGAGCATTACCCCCCAGCACAACTTCTAGTCAACCCACTTTACCCCAAGCAACCACCGTCAGGGATTCGGTAGTGGATGCAGAATTAGAGGAATTGCGATCGAAGTTAAAAGAACTGTAAAACTTTGAGAGCGTCGAGACGTACTATCTACGGTACGTCTCTATTTATTAATTTTGTTGTTGAGATAGGGAATATTAATTGCTAGTCATAATTAACCATCACTATTAGGCGGGATGATTTATCTAATTTACGTTCCTCAATTATCGAAGTAATTGCCTTACAAAAAAGAGCCGAACAACAGTACAACCAGGCACAAGCTGAGGTTTTAAAATGGCAAGAAATAGTTAAACTCGCTCTAGATAAAGGTGATAAGTCTCTGGCACAAGAAGCTAATATAAAGAAAAAACATCACATTAATACCGCAAATATTATTAAAAATCAACTGGAAAAACTGAATATCCAAGTTGATAAACTGAAAGAAAAATTGCCAATTTTAGAAAGAAAGATTAACGAAAAAAGTATCGGCAGTATAGATACTATTTACCCTTCAGCTTTTGAGCGCATGGAAGCAAAAAGTTAGAATCCAGTAGTCAAGCTGACGGTGAATTGGTTGACATCGGCATCGAACATCAATTCACGCTAGAAGCGAGTAGCGATGTGGATGATGAATTAGCACTGCTAAAAGCACAAATGTTACTGGGTAAAACTGCCTATCCACCTACCGTCAGGGATTCGGTAGTGGATGCAGAATTAGCGGAATTGCGATCGAAGTTAAAAGAAATGTAAAACTTTGAGATTGTCGAGACGTATTACAGCCCTTCTCATCAATATGAAGTATAGCCTAATCTGGTATCTAAGACCGAAGACTGTCTAATGTTAACCATTTCGGCGTTCCCCAGAACGAAAACTTCGTACCTCATCATTGTAAAAAAAATTCCCAAACAATGCCACTCAAAACCCTTTAATTCTGAAGATAATCCTAAGATTCAGCCCGAAAAAGAGCCAGAAAGGTGAGGATAGCTAGGATGGAAGTGAAAAGCAATTTTGACTCGAAATTATCCCAAGGGATCGATCGCATTTAACGAAACCCTTACCCCAACAGCATAAGACAAGAGAAGGACTTATTAAGGAGAAACCCAGCCATGAAAATCGGCGTAATCAAAGAAAGTGACCAAGGCGAGGCGCGGGTGGCGCTAGTGCCGGATACCGTCGCCCGTTTAGTCAAGGCGGGATTTGAGGTAATTGTCCAAAATGGGGCGGGAATTAGCGCTAACTTTGCCGATAGTGCCTATAGTGCCGTGGGAGCCGCCCTGAGCGAAAACAGCGAATATATCTATGAAACTGCTGATATTATTCTCAAAGTCGTCCCTCCTAGCGATAGCGAGATCGATCGCCTGAAAAATGGTGGTATCCTCATCGGCTTTCTCGATCCCCTGCGGCAACCCCGGCGCATTGCCAAATTAGCCGAGCGCGGGATTACAGCTTTGAGCATGGAATTAATTCCCCGCAGTAGTCGCGCCCAGAGTATGGATGCCCTCTCCTCTCAGGCTAACCTCGCCGGTTACAAAGCGGTACTCCTCGCCGCCGTTGAGCTGCCGAAAATGTTCCCGATGATGACTACCGCCGCCGGGACGATCGCCCCTGCCAAAGTGCTGGTATTGGGGGCAGGAGTTGCCGGATTGCAAGCTTGCGCTACCGCCCGCCGTTTGGGGGCAGTGGTGGAGGCTTTTGATATTCGTCCGCAAGTCAAAGAAGAAGTGCAGAGTGTCGGGGCGAAATTTATTGAAATGCCCCTAGAAGAAGATACCGTCGCCGATAACGGTTACGCCAAAGAGGTTTCTCTTAGCACACAGGAGCGCATTTGTCAAGCCCTAACCGAACCAATTAAGCGGGCTGATGTGGTGATCACCACGGCCCAAGTACCGGGGAAACAGGCTCCGCTGCTAGTCACCAAAGAAATGATCGCCACCATGAAACCGGGGTCGGTAATCGTTGATTTAGCGGCGGAACAGGGCGGAAATTGCGCCTACACCCAACCGGGACGAGAAATCATCGAAAATGGGGTAAAAATCGTCGGAGCCGTTAATCTTCCTGCCACAGTGGCCACCAATGCCAGCCAGATGTACGCCAAAAACCTGCAAATGCTGCTACAACTTCTAGTCAGCAAAGACGGCAGTTTAAACCTCGATTTTGCCGATGACATCATTGATAGTGCCTGTGTCACCCACGCCGGCGAAATCCGCAACCAACGCATTAAATCCGCCCTCAGTGAACAGTTATCCGCTTTTTAGCTATCAGGATTCAGGAGGCAAAAGGCAAAAGGCAAAAGGCAGAAGGCAGAAGGCAGAAGGCAGCTTTATTCTCCCCACACCCCACACCCCACACCCGTTCGGACCTCGGCGTGAGCTCGGTCGAACGCTGAGCTCACGGCCGAAGCCCACACCCCACACCCCACACCCCACACCCTATCCCCTATTTCTTTAACCAATGACTGCCCAACTTTTAACCGCTTTAGTGGTATTTGTCCTCGCTTCCTTTGTCGGTTTCGAGGTGATCAATAAAGTTCCTCCCACTCTCCATACACCCCTGATGTCGGGAGCGAATGCAATTTCAGGTATCGCCGTTGTTGGTGCGCTCCTCATCGCCGGAGGCACGGATTGGCACGAATTAACCGTAATTTTAGGGTTAATTGCCGTTATTTTGGCGATGGTTAACGTGGTCGGTGGTTTTGTCGTTACCGATCGAATGCTGCAAATGTTCAAGAAAAAAGAGGCTAAATCATGAATAATGCCCTTATCACAGGGATCGAGTTATCCTATCTACTTGCCGCCATTTTATTTATCATCGGTCTTAAACAATTATCTTCCCCCGCTACCGCCCGTCAAGGCAATTTTCTGGCTGCGATCGGGATGCTAATCGCCATTATTGCCACCTTAATCAATCAAGAAATCCTCAGCTATGGTTTAATCGCCGTGGCGTTGGTGATTGGCTCAATTATCGGCTTGGTTTCGGCGCAAAAAGTCCCGATGACAGCTATGCCCCAAATGGTGGCGATTTTTAACGGTTTAGGCGGTGCTGCCAGTGCTTTAATTGCCATGGGCGAATACTGGCGTTTACTGCAAAGTGGTGAAAATATTGCCTTTGACTCGATACTGATCGCTATTTTGGGTATATTGATCGGCGGTGTCACTTTTACCGGTAGTGTCCTCGCTTTTGCCAAATTACAGGAATTAATCAGTGGCGCACCCGTAACTTTTCCTTTCCAACAGCCCTTTAACATTCTCTTGCTACTCACCTTTTTAGGGGGTAGTGTCTATCTCTTTTTTGATCCCACCTCGATCGATGTTTTCCTGACCTTGGTGGCACTTTCCTTAATTTTCGGGGCTTTATTCGTGCTTCCCATCGGCGGCGGCGATATGCCCGTGGTTATCTCCCTCTTAAACTCTTTTTCGGGACTTGCCGCCAGCGTGGTCGGTTTTATCCTGATGAATAGTATGCTGATCATCGCCGGTGCTTTGGTGGGTGCGTCGGGGATTATCCTGACTCAGATCATGTGTAAAGCCATGAATAGATCCCTGGCTAGTGTACTATTTGGGGCATTTGGTACAGGTGCTAGTGCCGGAGGCGAAGCGAGCGCCACTTCTAGCCTTGATAAATCGGTTCATGCTATTGATTCAGAAGAAGGGGCTATGATGCTCGGTTATGCGCGTTCTGTGGTGATTGTACCAGGTTACGGCATGGCAGTGGCCCAAGCACAACACGCAGTGCGAGAATTGGCTGAACAGTTGGAAAAAAATGGCGTTGAGGTTAAATATGCTATTCACCCCGTGGCGGGAAGAATGCCCGGACACATGAATGTACTACTGGCCGAAGCTAATGTTCCCTATCCGCAGCTCTACGATATGGATGATATTAATCCTGAGTTTGAGCGCGTCGATGTGGCGTTAATTATTGGGGCGAATGATGTGGTTAACCCCGCTGCCCGTCACGATAAAGCTAGTCCGATTTATGGAATGCCGATTCTCGACGTGGATAAGGCACAGCACACGATCGTGATTAAGCGCAGTATGCGATCGGGTTTTGCCGGGGTAGAAAACGAATTATTCTACAATCCCAAAACCTTTATGCTCTTCGGTAGCGCTCAAGATGTGGTAGCACAATTAGTATCACAAGTCAAAGATTTGTCATAATTCTTAACAAATAGGACGGGGTTTTCACCCCGTCTTTTTTTGATCTGATTTTTCAGAGTTTAAAGATAATCAAGATCTAATTCCCCTTTGCTCACTTTTTCGGTAATTAAAGTTCTGACTAACTCTAATTCTTCCAGGGTTACTTTACCATCAGACCTCATAGCTAGGGCGATTCTTTCCCTTTCCCCTTGAGTGATCACGCCATCAACACTAGCCTGTTCGATAATAGCCCGCAACTTTTCTAGTTCCTGTTGTTCTTCTGCGGTTAACTCTACTTGATTAGGGCGAGATATTTCCATAAAAATTTCTCCTTGAGTGATCAATACAAACTTGATAATTTTTTTCTAAGTAGTAGAACCCATGGCAGTTATCCCCAGTCAGCATCAGGAATTACGGACGATGCCTAATCAGTTTACACTTCATATTTGCTCGGAAACCCTCTCAACAAATACGTTTGTATTAAGAAACATTAATAAAGCTGAGAGCCTTGACTATTGCCTCTGATCTATTCCCTTGCCTCACGGTTAACTTTAATTTTGTTCGACCACTTAGAGTTAGCGAATACATTATAGCAGTTATCTTAATGGTGAGAGAAAAGCTGTAGTATAACTTTGTGTCTTTGTGCTTGACGAAAAAGCTGCCTTGTCCGCTCCAGAAACTAGGTTAATTTAATCTAATTCTACCCCCAAGGCTCGCAATTTTGCCTCTAGCATTTGCCCTCGTTATTCAGCAGTTTCTGCCCGTTTTTGCACTTGCTTGAGTTTCTTTCCTAACTCTACAAAAGTCAAAAATCCCTCGCCATTCGGTTGATAAATCTGACAATCTTCTGGGGATAACTGGAAGCGAATCCCCAAAAGAGGACTAATACCAATTCTCCAAAGTCTGACTACAGAAGTTTAATCCCCCTAAATCCCCCTTAAAAAGGGTGACTTAAATTCGATGTGTAGTTTTCATTTAGAGAAATGGTATAACCCAATTATCGATCACTTCGATAATTTCTAGGTTAGACTTCCTCCCTTGCCAACCCCTAAGATGATTGTGAACGGGATGGAAATTAATTTTGCACGACTACAAAATGTGAGACGGGGAAGATCACGGAGTTACAGAACTGGTTAGGTCAAGATAAAATACCAGTGGTCGCTTTAATATCACCTAAATAGTCGGTTTTTTCTGTTTTTCCCCCGACTATCGGCTGCTACCACTGGTTTGCTGTTGTTTGTTGTTGTAATCCGAGGAAATATAGTTCTTGCGTTCCCAAGCGCCTGAACTGCATTTGTCTCTCTAGTAAAAATTGTAACAGACAATACCCATTTTGTGTAAAAAAAAGTAAACAATTTGGTAAAAAATTATTTTTTGCGGTAATCCTCAACCCTCTGAGGACAGCCCCAGATTACCGTTTCCTGTTTGTAAACCACCATACCTGGCTTTGCGCCCTTGGGTTTATAGACGTATTTGGGACGGGTATAGACGACGGGAACCTGTTCACTATGGCGAGCGCGGCTATAATAAGCGGCGTAATCGGCGGCAAATTGCAGATCGGCGGCTTCTGGAACTGTACCGGGAGTTAAACGGAGTAAAACGTGACTACCAGCGATTTCTTGACTATGAAACCAGATATCGTAATCGCTGGCGCTACGAAAAGTTAGCCGATCATTTTGACGGTTATTTCTGCCGATCCATAATTCTATTCCAGAGGGAGTAGTAAAGCGCATGGGTTCGGATTCTTTGTTATTCGTCCGATTACGCTGGTAATTGCTTTCTAGATACTTCTGTTGGATTAATTCTTCTTGTATCTCGTCTAATGCCTCTAAATCTTCGCCGCTGCTATAATTCTCTAGTTGACTTAAACTCGATCGCACTTGTTCGAGATAATTAATTTCACTGACCACTTCCTCTAATAAAGGTTCCACCGCTAACCGCGCTCTTTTTAATTTCTGATGTTGTTTATAAAAATATTGGGCATTCTGTACGGGATTTCTTTCGGGATCAAGAGGAATAATTACAGGGTTTCCTGTCTGGAAATCTGCCAAAGTAATGCTAGTCATACCCTGCTGTATTTGCTGCAGATTGGCCATTAATAAATCCCCTTGCTCTTTATAGCGATCAGCATGAGCAGATTCTGCTAGTCTTGTTTGAAATCCCGCCGCTTTAGTTTGCAGTTTAGTCAGTAAAGAGATGACTTTTTGGCTTAATTTTTGCTGTAGTTGTCGAAAGCTTTCTTGATTAATTTGGTCGCTATAATAACGGTTTAATAATTCTTGGACATTTTTAGCCGCTGCCAGTATCTCCCCACCGATAACTGTATAACCTTCTCTTGTCCATCCCGGTTGAAAGGTTTTATTTTCGAGCATTTTTAACCATTCTTGCCAAGCTGAAAAGAGCTTTTCCCAATCAGTATTATCTAACTGATCCGTGTTTAATTTCGGGTTAATCTTGGCTTTTTGCAACAGCGATCGAGCGATGACCGGACTAACACCACGATAGGTACTAACTAACTGTTTTTCGATAGTTTTAGGGATTAAACTAACCCTAGCTTGCCAACTGCGCAAGGATTCTTCTAAACTGGGATCTGTTGCCAATAAAACGGGGGGTAGTTGATAGATTTGTCCCGTTTGTACGGTGCGAACACTAGACTGGGTAGCATTGACTTGATGGGCAACGGTGACAATTTGATTGTCAGCCGCAGTTAAAATCACATTGCTATATTTGCCCATAATTTCTATATACAAATGCCACAGAGCCGGATCATCGGGACGTTGGGCAAATTGCAGATCGATGACTCTTTCCCACGGGGCAACAAATGCTAATTTTGTCAGGGCAAAACCATTGAGTTGATGACGCAATTGATCGCTAAAAGTGAAGGTATCGGGGACTTTCGGCGGTGGATCACCAATATGCAGCCGCGCTCCTTGGGGATGCCAAGAAATAATTAACCATCCCTTGCGATCGAAGGTTCGTAAATGGAGGGCGATCGTTTGGCGATCAATTTGATACACTTGTTCTAGTCTGGCTGGCAGCCAAGTGGCGGCAATTTCGGCACAAGTGGCACTGAGGGTGGTAAAGTCTAGGGATTGCATTTTCAGTTATCAGTTATCAGTCATCAGTTATCAGATTTGAGTTTTAAGTGGACAGTGTTATCTAGCAGTTGCCGTTTTCTCTTCACTGATTACTGATTACTGTTCACTGAAAAGCCACCTAACCTCGATCACCTTTTTACTTTTTACTTTTATAAAAGGGTTTTTTAACGACGGTAGCGGGGTAGGTGGTGCCGCGGATTTCCACTTCGATCGCCTGTCCGATCGAGGCGAAAGGTGTGGGAAGATAGGCTAAAGCGATCGCTGTGTTTAAAGTTGGTGATAAAGTGCCACTGGTGACTTTACCCACCACTTCCCCAGCGAATACTACCGGATAATCGTGACGGGCGATATGTTTGCCGGACATCTGCAATCCCACCAAGTGCCGATTCACACCATTAAGTTTTTGGTCTTCAAGGACATTGCGACCGATAAAATCGCCTTTTTCTGGCAGATGAACCAACCAATTTAAGCCAGCCTCTAGAGGACTCGTGCTATCGTCGATATCCTGTCCATAAAGGGCTAAAGCTGCCTCTAAACGCAGGGTATCCCTGGCCCCCAAACCGCAGGGAGTCACCCCTAAATTTAAGAATTCTGTCCAAAGTTGCTGCCCGATTTCAGGGGGGGCCATAATTTCAAAACCATCTTCTCCCGTGTAACCGGTCCTAGCGATAAAAACTTTTTCCCCGAAAAGCTGGCTTTCCCAGTGATTAAATAGCCCAAAATCGCTTAATTTTTCCCCGATCAAGGGCTGTAAAATTGTCGCCGCCTTGGGTCCTTGCAGGGCGATTAAGACTCTTTCTCGCGATAAATCCTTTAATTTGACCCCCGATCCCTCTAAATTGCCTAAAATCCATTCTCGATCTTTATCGGTGGTTGAGGCATTAACAATTAATACGCCTTGGCTTTCGCTTTGGTAGTAAAAGATAATATCATCGATGATGCCACCGTCCGGGTTGAGTAAAACGCTATACTGTGCCTTTCCTGCCCTTAAACGGGCTAAATTAGAGGGAACTAGGGTTTGGAGAGATTGAACCAGATTATCTCCAGTTAAGATAAATTTGCCCATGTGGGAAATGTCAAACATCCCGACACTATTGCGGACAGCATTATGTTCGATTTTTAGGCCGCTAAACTGTATCGGCATCTCCCAACCCGCAAAAGGGGTAAATTTGCTGGTTTGTTGGGCAATTAGGTCGTATAAGGGGGTACGAATAGCGGGGGAAGTTGCTTCTTGATTGGCCACGGTGTTCTCGATCAAATGGTTTTCTGCCTAGAGTAGCATAGCAGTTATCAGTTATCAGTGACCAGTTATCAGTTATCAGTGACCAGTAAACAGTTATCAGTAACCAGTAAACAGTAAATAAGTAGGTAGGCGTTAAAAATTATCAGACACCACCGTTATCAAGGGGGGACTAAGGGTAGGGTTGATTCATGAATCAACCCTACTATGAATCAACCCTAGGACTAAGGGGGGATCGAACCTAAAATCCATTTTTAATTTAATTATAACCAGCTACTTAGTAAACAGTAAACAGTGATAAATCATACTAAATCCGTTGAGTACAAGCTAGTTATGCGGAGAGGCAGTCATGCAAGAGGCACTCATGCAAACGGGAATAAATAATCAGTTTTTAATAACCGGATTTAGGATCACTATCCACTGATAACTAATAACAAAGGCCGAAACTAAAACCTAATTTGTTAAGCTAAAAGCTTTGATGTACTTAGTTTATAACCTTCTTGTTAGGTAGGAGAATTGCCAGATTCTTTCTTTTGCCTCTTGCCTTCAGAAGCTGATTACTGATTACTGTTCACTGATAACTGAAAAAGTTCCCCACTCCCCACTTCCCCACTTCCCAATTCATAATTGCCACTCCCTTAACCTTTCTCGCACTATGTCAATGGGAATTGCGAAACCGCAGCCCAATCTAACGGCATTTTCTAGGGGTTTGGGAGTAGAGGGATCATCACAAAATAAACTCGCTTTCGAAATCACTCCCACCACTTGATTTTTATCGTTTAAAACTGGACTTCCCGACTGTCCAGAAACGACAAACATGGATAAACTTAAGGATTTTTCGTTATTATCATTAACCGTGCCTTTGCTGACAGTCCAATCTTTTTGATTAAAAGGATTACCGATCGAGATTACTGGTTGATTAGGGGCAATTGGTAGCGGTGCTAAAGCTAAAGGTTTTAAGTCTGGGGGGGGATTTTTTACCTCTAATACTGCTAAATCGAGCCAGTCGTCAGGGGGGGTAGTGTGGAGAATTTTAGCTTTTGAACGCTTGCGTATTTTTCCCTGGGGTGGTTGGCTATAATACTCCACAAAAATGCGGGCCCCTGCATCGACTTCTTGACGGGAATTCGTGACCACATGGCGATTAGTCACGATCCAAGCTCTATCTTGATCTCGTTTTAATAACCAACCCGTGCCGATACCATTGTTATTTTTGCCGCGCACGATAATTTTAACAATTGAGCGTTTTAAATTCACCAGAGGATCACTCTTAACACTGGGAATTATCTCTGGCATTTTTAATAATTCGGGATTGTCGTGAATTAATCTTCCCCGTTGGATTTCCTGTAAAATAAATCTAACTTCTGATAAATTGGGATCAATTTCTACGGCCTGCCGACACCAATTTAGACCCTCATCGATCTGACCGCTATTGATATAGGTATAACAGAGATTCTCGTAAATATTGGCATTTTTGGGGCTAATTTGGCGTGCCTGTTGAAAAACTGCCATCGCTTCCCCTAGTTTTCCCTGTTCCGCTAAAGCTTTACCTAAATAATTATAAATATCCCCATCTTTAGGGGCGTAAACTAAAGCCTGTCGATATATTTGCTCTGCTTGCTGCCATTTTCCCTGTTTTCCTAGTACTTCTCCTAATTTTTTGTAGATTTCACCCTGACTAGGTGTCAATTCTAGAGCTTGCTCATAGGCATAACTGGCCTCTTGCCAGAGTTGCTGTTCACTGTAGGCATTTCCCAGATAAAAATAGGCTTTTCCCTGACTAGGATCGAGAAAAACCGCTGCTTGCAGAGCTTTCGCCGCCTCATCCCAACGTTGTAAACTATAGAGGGCTTTTCCTAGCTGAAATTGCGCTTTAAAAGTTGGTTTAATGATAATTGCTTTTTGGTAGGCATCGATCGCCTCTGACCATTTTTCCTCTTGGGCGAAGATATCTCCCAAAGCGACTAAATAATTACTTTGGGAGGGTTCCATCGCTGGTTTATCATTAATGATAAAACCACGATCATAGGCTTCTAAGGCTTCAGAATAGCGTTTTTGACTTTGCAAGACCTGAGCGATTTTTATATGGGCTTGGACTGAATTTTCGTGAAAAGATAAAACTGTTTGGTAAGCAGACAGAGCCGATTCCTTCTCCCCCGCGGCCAAAAGTCGATCGCCTTGCCAAAGATAAGCCAAGGCAATAAGATAAAAAATAGCAAAGGGAGCGGCGACGATGAAGGCAATAATTAAAAATATTTGCAGGGGTTTGCTAGAATAGCGGCGACCGATTTTAATGTCTTTTCTTTTCATTTCTTGGTTAGGATAGACAACAGGCTAGAGGTGGTTCGATAATCGACCTAGACCAATTTAGATGCGCGGGCCGCTTATACATATTTTTCCCCTTTCCTGTTGCCCTTTCCGCAATTCTAGCCCTCCTTCTTTCTAGGGTATAAATGTAATTTTGTCCAACTACTTACCGATTACTGCTGCGAGCGCTGGGTAGGATTAACATAGCGTCACCGAAGGAATAGAAACGGAAACGCTCTTGGATAGCTGCTTGATACAATGCCAGTAGTCTTTCCCGTCCGACTAAGGCACTGACTAACATCATCAAACTGGACTTGGGTAGGTGAAAATTAGTGATCATGCCGTCGATAACTCGCCATTGATAACCCGGATAGACAAATAAATTGGTTTTTCCCTGAAAAGCGGTTAATTTATCGCTCTTACTTTCTTTAATTGCCCCTTCCAAGGCGCGAGCTACCGTGGTCCCCACGGCGATAACCCGGCCACCTCTAGCCTTTGTTTGGGCGATTTTTTCGGCAGTTTCGGCGGAAATCTGCAAAAATTCTTGGTGCATTAGGTGTTCTGTAATATTTTCTACCTCCACGGGACGAAAGGTTCCCACTCCCACATGAAGAGTGATATAGGCGGTATCTATACCCTTCTGGGCGAGCTTATGGAATAATTCGGGAGTAAAATGTAATCCAGCCGTGGGAGCGGCCACAGAACCCTGTTTATCAGCGTAAACTGTTTGATAACGGTCTTCTTCCGCCTCCGATTCGGTGACGTAGGGGGGGAAAGGAATATGACCGTACTCCTCCAACATATCCCAAAAACTGCGTCCGGGATGACGTTGAAATTCTAGCAGACGACCACTGGTGTTCAGATCTCGCTCGATTACTTTCGCTAGCCATAATTTTTCTTTGTCTTCCGTTCGCCCTGTTTTCGGATAAAAAAGGACTTCTGAACCGACTTTAAAGCGTTTTCCTGGTTTCACTAGGGATAACCAACGATGGTCATCCTGTTCTTCCAATAGTAATATTTCTATGGGTGCGCCCGTGGTTTTACGGCCAAATAAACGGGCCGGAATCACGCGAGTGTCGTTGAAAACCAGCAAATCCCCCGGCTCTAAGCAAGTGGGTAAATCCCGAAAAATAGCCAAATTATGACTATTAGGAGAATCTACTACCAAAAGACGGGAACTGTCTCGGGGTTCTGCGGGATTTTGGGCAATTAACTCCGGAGGAAGGTGATAGTCGTAGCTGGAGAGTGATTGGTCAGGGATCATCGTCGTTATCATCATAAAGATCTTCGCAAAAGTTGGGTAATCCTACCCAGGCGAACTTCACTAAATCGGGGATTTCTCCCCTTGGTATCTGGAACGGTTTATCGTCAGACTAGAGATATAACACTAATCGTGACTTTTAGCCAACATCCCAGCGGCCACTATGGACTATCTCTATTTTCTTGCTAACGCTAGTTTAACGCTACGAGTCACCGAATACCTGCGATCGATGACTCATCTACCCTCCTCCGTCATGACGGTTATCCATCAGATTAATGGTTGGGTGGTCAAGGTCAAGTTTAATCAAATGCTTACTCCTTGCCAACACGGGGATTTTCGCGCCTACATGAATGAGTTAGGGATTCCCTATCAACCGGAAATGCGGCTCCAGATGGTTTTTTGGAGTTTGGAAACAGGACAATCCCCCATTGATGTCATGCGTCGTTACCAAGTGGCGATCGTGTCCCATGGTACCCCGGATCAGCAAGATATAGAGGCTTTTCGGCAACAATTTACTAAGGGTTTAGGATACTGTCCGGAAACTCTGGCCTAGAGTTTATTTTCTCTCGGGATGCTCTTCGAGGGTCACTACAGGACTTAAATCGTTGATGTGATCTATTAATTGATACAAGCGTCCGTAACTCTTGCCGTTAAAGTAAAAAACTAGACGGGGTAAATGGTGGCTGGAATCCCGATTCTCTCGTTCTAGAATTTGACTGGGTTCGATTTTGCCCTTAACTACGATATCGCCGAAGTTTTGGTTAATTTGTTCGATCTGTTCCCCGCTTAGTTCGTGATTAAGACGAATAACAAAGGATTCTCCCACAAAACGGCTGGAGTGATACACCCGATAGAAGTGGCGAATTGTTTGACAAGCGTGGTCTAGATCGTTGGTAATAGTATAAAAATTCCGATCTTCGGCGGATATCAGTCCTCTTTTTTGCAGATTTTCACTAATTTGTTCTTGCCAAGTTTGCCAGTAATCCCCATCAGGCTCATCAATTAATACTAGGGGTGCAGGTCCGTATTTACCGGTTTGACAGAGGGTAAGCGTCTCAAAGGCCTCATCTTGGGTGCCGAAACCACCGGGGAATAAAGCTACTGCGTCACTTTCCCGCAGAAAAAATAGTTTTCTGGTAAAGAAATATTTAAAATCGATTAATTTGGCATCATTTATGATATAAGGATTAGCCCCCTGTTCAAAGGGTAGCTGAATATTTAATCCGAAGGAATTTTCCCGGCCGGCGCCTTCATTCCCTGCCTGCATGATGCCACCCCCAGCGCCGGTTAACACCATAAAACCGTATTGACTAATACAACGTGCGAATTCTACTGCGAGACGGTATTCACTGCTCTCGGGTTTGATGCGTGCCGAGCCAAAAATGGTCAGTTTACGAATGTGACGGTAGGGGTAAAATACCTGAAATCCCTTTTCTAGATCTTCGATCGCATAGGTTAAAATTTTCCAATCGAGGCGATCGATTTCCTCCTCGGCAATTCTGACTATTGCTTCCAGAGATCTTTGAATCCATTTGCCATCTTTTAAGTGGGGCAAATGTTGCACCAATTTCAGCAAGTCTTCGGTTAATTGAGAATAGGAGTTGTCCATTTATCAGTTATCAGTTTTGCAGCAATCCAGATATGAATGCTAATTGTACAAAGTATCCACAAGTTAACTTGGTTTGGAGTTTGAAGAATTGCTCAGAAGACAATTCATAATTAAAATCAGCAACGCCGAATCATCTAAGGACTAATATGAATTTGACTGAGAATATAACGCAAGCGATCATAATCATCTTTAAGTAAAACACTTAACTGTCTGCCCACATTCACTAACCATTGTCGATCGGCTTGACGCAATTGATACATCTGACGGATAGAAGCAGCTGCCAAAGCTTCCACGGGAGTATTTTTGACCTGTAATAAAATTCTTAAAAAGTCTAATTGTTCACTAAAATAAACCACTTCTAACGACTCACATTGATAAACTGCCTGATGAATTTGTGGGGGGCGGGGAGGAATATATTGATAGATATAACCTCGACCGGAACCATTGCCATTAAATTGTCCTGATAGGGTTTCAAAACCGACAATAGTTGCCCGAAATTCCGTTTTTAACATAGCGAAAATCTGCGGCTGTTGTTCCCGCAATTCAGCCAAAGATAACCCCAAAGCTCTAGCACGATGTACCGAATCGATCGGGGCAGTGGTGGCAAAGGTGACAATCCCAAAAATCTTATTACCCGTTTCTTCATCGTAGGCTTTTACCCAACTACCAAAAGCAGGCATAAAAGGGAAGTTTAACTCCTCCGGTTCCAAACATTGCGCTAAAAACTCGGTGGTCGTCGTCTCGATAACTTCGGCGATATGATCGGGATGGCGGTTATCCGTGGCCAATTGCGGTAAGGGTGGACGCATGGTTATTTTTTGCCTTTAGCTGGGGCAATAATTAGTTCTTCTAATTCCGAGAGATTAAAGGTGACTAACTTATCCCAGTTGCCCCCCTCAAAAAGAACGGCCACTTTCCCATCGCTTAAACGCTGGGCTAAACCTTCAAATTTATAGTAGGTATCATCGGGATTGGTGACTCGAACGGTACTACCTGGCAAAATCATAGGATTGACGACGAAATTATAATTACTGTCTCTTAGCTTATCAAAAATTAGTTATCGCTCGTCGAGTGTCGGCTGGCAATAAAATGAAATATGATGACGGGATTTGGCATCATCCCCAGAGGACAGACTACTGTTCCCCGCAAATAGCCTTAACTGTGTTGGTAGTATAGTGATGGCCGCCTTAGCCTAAGGAAGACTGCGGCAAAAACAGGATTTGCTGGTAGAAGCACTCTCTGGTCGGGTGCGTCCCGGTCAGCAATTTATTCTCGCCCAGTTACTAAGTCTGATTGACAGTATTGACGAGACGATTGCCCAGTTTGACCGAGAAATTTGTGAAAAAACGTCTGGTTAAACGTTTAGAGAAGCTTGGTTATCAAGTTACTCTTGAGCCTGTTCTGGTTGTCTCTTAAATTGGTCTAGAATATTTCCGAGTTGGGCTGTCGCCTTTTCCTGACTTCAGCCATCTACTGCCGTGGTTTTGTGACCACATTGTCATTTTCAAGTCAGTCAGGAGACAGGAGACAGGTTTTAGGTGTTGGGGGTTGGGGTTTTGGGGTTTTAGTTCAATTCCCCCACTTCCCCATTCCCCCACTTCCCCACACCCGTTCGGCTGAGCTCACGGCCGAAGCCCACACCCCACACCCCTAATTCTTATGAGAGATTCCCTATCGAGCCGTCTAAGAGTACAACAACACTGCCTCAATCAAGTTAAATTAGCCGTGAGAAAGCAGGGCTTTAGCAGTCAACGCTCCTTAGCGAAAGAAGCTGAATTTAGTCTGGCTACTGTCAGCAACTTCCTGACCGGTAAACCGGTAGAACAAGCCACTTTTGAACAAATTTGTCGTCGATTATCCCTCGACTGGCAAGAAATCGCCGCCCTGAATTTTGAGCTAAAAACACCCCCTCAAGACAAAATTCCGGTTAATTCTGCATCCAAGAGCGAAAAATTGGACACATTGCCCCCCTATCCTAATGGGGCTGTTCCCCTTGGTTCCCCATTTTATTTAGAACGTCTTCCCCTCGAAGAACAGATAAGGCAGGAAATCAAGAAACCGGGGGCTTTAGTGCGGATAAAGGCCCCGAAAGAAATGGGCAAAACCTCCCTACTTTTGAGAATGCTCGATTTTGCTAAACAGCAAGGCTACCGCACGGTGAGTTTGAACTTAGAACAGGTGGACCAGGCGATTTTGGCTGATTTAAACCAATTTTTGCGCTGGTTGTGTGCCAATGCCGCCCGTCAACTACAGTTAAAACCGCAATTAGATGAGTATTGGGATGAGGATTTAGGCAGCAAGATTAGCTGTACGGTTTACATTCAAGACTATCTCCTGGAATCGATTACCGCGCCCATTGTTCTCGCTCTTGATGAACTTAATCAGATTTTTGAACATCCCCAAGTGGCCAAGGATTTTTTACCGCTGCTGCGTTCTTGGTACGAAGAATCCAAAACCCTACCTATCTGGCAAAAACTCCGTCTTATCGTCGTCCATTCCACAGAAATTTATGTTCCCCTGCAGCTCAATCAATCCCCCTTTAACGTCGGATTCCCCGCACAGCTAAGTCATTTTAGTCTGGAGGAGGTATTAAAATTAGCCCAACGTTATCAACTCACCTGGGAAAATCAGGAAAAAGTCCAACAATTGATGGAGTTAGTGGGAGGACACCCAGCTTTGGTGCAAACCGCCCTCTACTATCTCAGTCGGGAGGAAATAACCATGACGCAAATATTAACCGGTGCCACCTCCGTCACGGGGATCTATGCCCATCACCTGCGGCGCCATTGGGCAGTATTAGAACAACAGCCTGAACTAGCAAAAGCCCTCGATCGGGTGATGAGCGCCGTGGAACCAGTACAATTAGACCCAATTCTCGCTTACAAACTCAGCAGTATGGGGCTACTCAAACAATCGGGAGATAAAGTAGTACCAGGCTATGAATTGTATCGACGCTATTTTTTAGAGGTGAAATCCTCTATCAGTTATCAGTAAACAGTAATCAATTATCAGTGAGGGTGTGGGGTGTGGGGTGTGGGGGGAATAAATAAAATAATCTCCTGACGACCGGCTCCTATCTCCTGACTCCTAACCCCACCAACAAACTTTTTGCCGCAAACCCTACTTATGAATATGTCAATCAAAGATACTGTCCAAAATACTGTCAACGTTAGTAATTTTAGTCGCTCGCAACTCGGTCAACCGGATGAGAACAATTTATATAAAGCAGTCGCCACAGTTACCGAGGGACATTGGCCGGAAAATCTGTCGGGATACGTTTTTATCGTCTGTCCTTTTCATAGAAAAAATGACCGTCATTTGTTCTCCGGCGAAGGTGTAATTATTAAATGGGACTTGCAAGGCAAAAATAATCAAGTTAACGTTCACAGTAAAAAACTAAAAACTTGGGATAGTTTTTGGCGAAAAGTTTTACCGATATTTAATATTAGTCAAGCAACTTTTCCCGCAGTGGTCAGCATTTTAGGTTCTTCGGAAATAGCGAATACTGCTATGGTTAAACTAGAAAAAGTTGCCGAAGATAAACAACTAGAAGAAACCAGATTAATTCTCACCGCCGATGCTGGACGTTACTGGGAAGTGGACCCCGTTTCCCTGGATACTATCACTCCGATTGGTTATTTTGACCAACATATTGTTTCCGTGCCTTTGTCTGTTTTCCCAGTCCTAGAAAATACCGCTCACCCCTTCTACGACAAAAAGACCCAAGAATTTATCACCTGTGAATTAAAGCTAAAACTTATATCGGGAGGTATGTTAAAAGATTTAGATAAATCGGTGTATATTGTTCTTTGGGATCAACAAAAAAAACTTAAACCCTGGAAACTACAGGGAACTATCCTCGATGGTAGTCCCCATTCGGTCATCGTCACCGAAGATTATATCATGATTCCCGATATGCCTTTTCAGATGGGAGTAGCCAAACTATTAGGTATCAGAATTAAGCCTGAAGAAACCTATCCAAAAACTCAAATTTATCTGGTTAACCGTCAAGATCTCAAGGAAGAAGAAACCACCGTTCCCTCGCGATTAATTACCTTCAATGGCGACAGTTATCACTTCCTTTGTCATTACCATAGTATCAACGGTCAAATTCAGCTTGTGGCCATCCAAAATGCCACTATTAGTTTAACCGAAGCGATCGAAAAAGACGATATCCAACATTTTACCGGTCAGGGTTATCCTCCCGAATACCACGGCATTCCCTGGATGTTTTCCTTTGACGTCGGAGTGCTGCGCAAAGTGGTTATCGAAGATGCCAGGGTGATGAGCGAACAAGCTTTCATCCATCCGGGTTGGTTCTGTACCAGTCTCTACACCGCCGACCCCCGGGAATCGGAACAGGGATACAGTGCCGTTTATCAAATTTATCTCGGTTATGTGCGCGAATTAATTTGTCGTCGTCAGTATATGGATTGTCGCGACCAAAGTAATCGCATCCTCAGCGATGCCGAACTTCCCTGTCATGACTTGCCCTCGGTATTAGCCAAGGTTCCCTTCGATAAGGATTGGAATCAGTTAACTGAACAGATTAGGCAAGAAAAAAATGCCAGTGATACTCATGTATCACATTTAGGTCGGGAACTACTGGATTTTTATGTTTGTCCCGATGGCTATATTTTGGATAGCATTCAGTTTATTCCCCAAGAACAGGGCTATCTATTGACGACGGTTTTAACCCCGACCAAAGTATTAGAAGCTTGGTTATTTAACCCTGACAATCTCAAGGACGGACCGATTGCTAAACTGAGTTTGCCGGAAGATGTTCACTTTGGTTTGACCTTGCATTCCGAGTATTTCGAGCAGGTGGTCCCTTCTCCCCGTCCTTCCGTCTCACAGGTAAATCGATTTCTGTCAGCCTTGCGAAGTCTTGTCTTGGTTCCCGTAGAATTTTTCTTGGGGAGACCCGCAGCCGTTTACAATCGCCAAGTAAAAAAATGATTGTTCTCAAAGGATACGACATTCTTGCCCAGGTTTACGAAAGCGTTAACTCAGAAGTCTATCGGGCCATTCGCACCGCCGATAATCAACCGGTTATCCTCAAAATCCTCAAGCAAGAATATCCCACCGCCCAAGAACTAACCCATTACAAACAGGAGTATAAAACCATCTGCGGCCTGAACTTCGAGGAGGCGATTAAAGCCTATGGTTTAGAAACCTACCGCAGAACTCCCGTGATTATTTTGGAAGATTTCGGCGGTATATCCTTAAAAAAATGGCTAGAGGGCAAAAAAACTCTAGCCTTAAGGGACTTTTTAAGCCTTGCACTCCGAATAGTGGCTAATTTAGAGAAAATTCACAACGCCAAGGTTATTCACAAAGATATTAATCCTGCCAATATAGTTCTTAACCCCGAAACCGGACAGATTAAAATCATCGATTTTGGCATTGCCAGCGTCCTGCGGCGGGAAAATCCCGGGCTAAAAAATCCCAACGTCCTGGAGGGGACTTTAGCCTATATTTCTCCCGAACAAACCGGACGGATGAATCGCAGTCTCGATTACCGCACGGATTTTTATTCTTTGGGCGTTAGCTTCTATGAACTTCTCACCGGACAATTACCTTTTCGGGCTAAAGATGCTTTGGAATTAGTTCACTGTCATCTGGCTAAACAACCTTTGGAGATTAATAGTCTCGTCAGGGAGGAAATTCCCCCGGTGGTGGAAGCAATCATCAGGAAACTGATGGCTAAAACCCCCGAGGAACGATACCAAAGTGCCTACGGTATTCGGGCAGATTTAGAAGAATGTTTAAGACAACTAGAAAAAACGGGTAAAATTGATGATTTTGTTATCGCTAGGCAAGATCTAGCCAATCAGTTCCAAATTCCCCAAAAACTCTACGGTAGGGAGGCAGAAATCGCCACTCTTCTCGCCGCTTTTCAACGGGTAGCCACGGCGGATAAAAACTCCTCTCACACCGAACTGATGCTAGTTACGGGTTATTCTGGCATGGGTAAAACCACCCTAGTTAAGGAAATTTATCAGCCAATTACTGAAAAACGCGGCTTTTTTATCTCTGGTAAATTTGACCAGTTTCAGCGCGATATTCCCTATGCTGCCGTGATTAGCGCTCTGACTCATCTCGTCAAGCAACTTTTGGGGGAAAGTCAGCCACAACTGCAACTATGGCGACAAAAACTCCTCAAGTCTTTGGGGGCGAATGCACGGGTTATTATTGATGTGATTCCCGAATTAGAATTAATTATCGGTCCACAACCAGAGGTGTTACAATTAGGAGCGATCGCTACTCAAAATCGCTTTAATTTAGTCTTTAAAAATTTTATTCGGGTCTTTTGTTCCCCAGAACATCCCTTAGTCATCTTTCTCGATGATTTGCAATGGGCAGACTTGGCTAGTCTCCAGTTAATAGAATTAATTATGCTCGATGGCGATATGGACTATTTATTTTTAATTGGTTCCTATCGCAGTAACGAAATTAATTCCACCCATCCCCTAAGTGCTACCCTCGATAAATTAGAGCAGGGGGGCATAATTATCAATCAAGTTATTTTAAGACCTCTGGAGCTTGAACAGGTCAATCAGTTAATTGCAGAGACATTAAATCATTCACCGGAATATGTGCAATCTTTGGCCGCTTTAGTCTGGCAAAAAACCCACGGTAATCCTTTTTTTGTCAATGAATTTCTCAAAACTATCTACTGGGAAAATTTGCTATTTTTCCAACCAGGGCAGCAAACAACCACTAAAACCGATAATAATAGGGGCTATTGGCAATGGCATCTCGGCCAAATTCAAAGGATTGGCAGTACCGACAATCTGATTCAATTTATGATGGGTAAAATGCAGAAATTACCTCCCGAAACCCAGGAAATTTTAAGTTTAGCAGCTTGTCTTGGCTCAGAATTTAATTTAAATATTCTGGCAGTAATCTCTGAAAAATTACCTCCAGAACTTTTACCAATTTTAACTTCTAGTAGCGAAGCTGGTTTAATTATTCCCCTCTCAGAATTAGATGAACAATTACTGATTCAAGAATATAAATTTGCTCATGATCGTATTCAACAAGGGGCCTACGCTCTCATTGAAGACAGCCAAAAATCTTTAATTCATCTAAAAATTGGTCGCCTACTTTGGCAGCATAGTTCTGTCAACGAATTATCGGAAAAGATTTTTAAAATAGTCGATCATCTCAATCTTGGTTATCAACTAATTAGCGATGAAAAAGAACGGGAGTTAGTGGCTAACTTGAATTTACTAGCAGCCCGAAAAGCCAAAGCGGCTAATGCCCAAACTGGAGCCTTAAAATATATTAAAATCGCTCAAAAACTTCTCAAAAAAGCAAGCTGGAAGAATAACTATCAACTGACTTTAGATATTTATTCTGAAGCCACAGAAATCGCCTATTTAAGTGGGGATTTTGAGCAGATGCAGTGTTGGGCTAATCTCGTATTAAAACAGGCAAAAACCACCCTAGATAAAATCAAAGTTTATGAAGTAATCATCGAAGCTTATCACTCCCAAAATCACGAACTAAAAGCGGTACAAATTGGCTTATCTGTCCTCAAAAGCTTAGATTTCGAGATTCCTGAATCCTTACAATCATCAGCTATCCAGGAAGAACTCACTAAAACTCGACAAAAATTAGCGGGTAAAAATATCGAAGATTTAATTAATTTACCGCAGATAAATGAAGAAGAAAAATTAGCAGTAATGAAGATAGCAAGTGCTATATTTTCTCCTGTTTTTATTGCCGCTCCTCATCTTTTACCCATCCTAGTATCAAAACAGGTTAACTTATCAATTGAGTACGGCAATAGTTATCTAGCGGCTTTTACTTATGTTAATTATGGCTTAATTCTTTGTGGTCTTTTAGAAGATTGGGAAACGGGTTATCAATTTGGAAAATTGGCTTTAAACATTGCCGATAAATTTCATGCCAAAGCCCTGATGCCGAAAATAATTGCCGTCTTTTCCACCACTATTAGTATCTGGAAAGAACCGATTAAAAATTCCCTGTCCTTGTTAAAATCTTCCTATCAAACCGGTTTAGAAATGGGGGATCTCTACTACGGAACGATCTGCGCCTATCTTTACTGTTTTCATTCCGCTTTTATCGGACAAGAATTAACAGAATTAGCTGGAGAAATAGCTAACTATGATCTGGCTTTTGTTAAGCTCAAACAAGAAAACCCCCGCAACTATCTAAAAATCTACGGACAAACAGTTTTAAATCTGCTGGGGCGCTCGGAAAATCCCAGCCGTTTAGAAGGACAATACTATCAAGAAACTCTTATGTTACCGTACCATCTAGAGGCTAATGATCTTTACGGTCTCTGTGCTTTATTTGTCAATAAATTATACCTTTGTTATCTATTTGGACAGTACAAACAAGCCATTGAAAATGCTAATCAAGCCCAAAATTATCTAGGAGGAGCTACCGCCACTTTCTTGATTTCTCTGCATAATTTCTATGATTCCCTCGCCCATTTAGCTATTTATAATCATCTGGACAATGACCAACAACAGCAAGTATTAGAACGGGTGACGAATAATCAGAAAAAGCTGTGGGAATGGGCTAATCAAGCACCCCCTAACTATCTCCATAAATTTTATCTAGTGCAAGCGGAAAAGGATCGGGTGCAGCAATCCTATCTAGAAGCCATAGAAAACTACGATCTAGCCATCGCTAAAGCCAAGGAAAATGAATACATTAATGAAGAGGCACTAGCTAACGAACTAGCGGCGAAATTCTATCTCGATTGGGGTAAAGTAAAAATTGCCAAAACCTACATCAATGAAGCTGCTTATCTCTATTCTCTTTGGGGAGCAACAGCTAAAGTCAAAGATATAGAAAGCCGCTATTCTCAGTTAATAGTCCATAATTATGGTTCCAATTCCCCGACCGAAACTAGGAGAACTACCACCAGAAAAAATTCAGTTAGTCATTCGGGAGATCTGTTAGATTTAGCCACGATTATGAAGGCATCCCAAGCCATTTCTAGCGAGATAGTTTTAGATCAATTACTTGCCACCCTGATGAAAATTCTCATCGAAAATGCTGGGGCGCAGCTGGGCTATCTTATCCTAGAAAGCGGCGGACAACTATCGATCAAGGCCTCTGGTTCAGTGCAGCAAGATGGGGTGACAGTCTTTAAATCTAATGCGATCGAAGAACATCTTCCCGTCTCAATTGTTAACTATGTAGCCCGGAGCGGTCAAACCGTGCTTAATGACGATGCTGCCCATCAGGGCAGTTTCAGCAACGATCCCTATATTAAAACCCATCAAACCAAATCGCTGCTCTGTTCCCCCCTCCTCGACCAAGGACAACTGCGGGGAATTGTCTATCTAGAAAATAATCTCACCGTTGGGGCTTTTACCCAAGAAAGATTGGAAGTGCTGCAACTGCTCTCCAGCCAAGCGGCGATCGCAATTACTAACGCCAAACTCTACGCCGAAATCAAAGCCAAACAGAGACAACTAGCGCAATTTTTAGAAGCCATGCCGGTGGGGGTATTCGTCCTCGATGCTGGCAGTCAACCCTATTATGCCAATCAAACCGCCCAAGAGATTTTGGGAAAAGGGATAGTTAATATCACCACGGCTAATCAGTTGGGGGAAACCTATCAGTTATATCAAGCTGGAACCAATCGATTGTATCCCACCGAAGACCAGCCGATTGTCCGAGCTTTAAAGGGGGAAAAAAACACGGTGGATGATCTAGAAATTCACCAAGGAGAGAAGATTATTCCCCTAGAAGTGTATGCCACGCCCGTTTTTGACGAAAAAGGAGAAATTATATATGCGATCGCCGCTTTTACCGATATTACCGAACGAAAACAGGCGGAAGCGGAACGGATTCGCTTTACCGAAGAATTAGCCGAGTATAGCCGCACCCTAGAACAGAAAGTGCAGGAGCGCACCCTAGAACTCAGCCAAACCCTAGAAATTCTCAAGGCCACCCAAGCAGAATTACTGTTTGAAAATGAACTGCTCAGAAGTACCGAAGAATCTAGCACCTTTGACTACCAAGTGGGGGGCAGTTTACCCATGGATGCCCCCACCTACGTGGTCCGCGCCGCCGACCGTTATCTCTATAAAGCCCTCAAACGCGGCGATTTTTGCTATGTCCTCAATCCCCGTCAAATGGGTAAGTCTAGTTTAATGGTACGCATGATCGATCACCTCCAACACGAGGGCATCTGTTGCGCTCCCATTGATTTAACCCGCATCGGCAGTGAAAATGTCACTCCCGACCAATGGTACAAGGGGATAGCCTTCGAGTTAGGA
This sequence comes from Microcystis sp. M144S2, assembly GCF_020246065.1. Lineage (NCBI taxonomy): Bacteria > Bacillati > Cyanobacteriota > Cyanophyceae > Chroococcales > Microcystaceae > Microcystis > Microcystis sp. M144S2. Next base: position 133,029 of record NZ_JADBTR010000011.1, on the reverse strand, counting down.
CGACGTTTTGGCCTGCTCAAAAGGGTCAATCTCAAAGCTTGGTGGCAAGAACGGGAAGATGTCTCGGCAGTACAGCGCTTGGGCGAATTTATCGAAGAGGTGTTATTGCTGGAAGTAGGGATAGTAGAAGGTTCTCCCCCGAAACCGATCACGATTTTTATCGATGAAATCGATAGCGTTTTAGGCTTAAATTTTGCGGTTAATGACTTTTTTGCCCTGATTCGTTCCTGCTATAACCAGCGTGGTTTTAACCCGCTCTATCGGCGTTTGACCTTCGCTTTCTTCGGTGTTGTCACCCCCTCCGATTTAATTACTGACCACCAAATCACTCCTTTTAATATCGGTCATTCGATTCAATTGGAGGGTTTTAAGGAACACGAAGCCCAGCCTTTACTGCGCGGATTGGCCGAGAAAGTCAGTAACCCGCAAACTGTCTTAAAAGAAGTCTTTGCCTGGACAAACGGTCAACCTTTTCTGACCCAAAAACTCTGTCAGTTAATTCGCACCGCCACCTCGCCGATTCCCCCCAATAGTGAGGCCTCCTGGATTGAGGACTTAGTACAGAAGAAGATCATTGACAATTGGGAGGCTCAGGATGAACCGGAACATCTACGGACTATTCGCGATCGGCTCCTCAACAGTCGTCGCTCCCAGTTGCTCCTAAGACTCTATGAACGGATTTTAAGGGAAAAAGAGGTGATTGCCGAGGATAGCCCCCCAGAAAAAGAGTTACTTTTATCGGGGTTAGTGATCAAAGACCGGGGCTGCCTGCAAGTCCATAATCCCATCTATCAAGCAATCTTTAACCTCCATTGGCTGGCCCTGGCAAAATCAACCTAATACTAAATCCTGTTTAATAAGTTATAGGATAGTGGGAAGTTAAAGTTAGATTGGGAGTTATCAAACTATTAAAAGCCGATTCGTTATTACACTCTAAGCAGTCGCTGATTTAGCAGCACTCGCTCCTATCATTCGAGAGATCAAAACCCTGGAAGTCCCCAAAAACTCCAAAATCTGAATCGCTAGTTGGTGAGAGGAATGTCAAGATTTATTAAATATAGAGAAATTGCGGCATGGGATATAATATACATGGTTGCCTATTAGTCTAAGTCAAATGAACATTAGACCTCTTGCAAAAATCAAAAATCTTCCGTTAGGTGAGGAGTCAGGCTTCGGCCGTGAGACTTCGGAGTGAGACTTCGATGGATCAGATAGTGATGCCATTCAGACTTAAATTGACCTTTTAAATACAGCAACTTTTTCTGGAATGTAGTGATTAGGAAAAATTTAAGAATACTTTCTCACCTAGCCCGAGCTTTTATTTAACTAATTCCGAGGATAATTACCGTGAAAACAGCGAAATATCCCGAAAAAATTGCCGCTCTCTGGACAACATTCCTCTTGGGAACCCTATTTCACACCCAACTGGGTTTAATGCCGCTCTTCCATGGTCAATCGATCGTCGAGAGTCATCAAACTAGCAATCTCGATCCGATTTTCTGGGGAATGTTGCTCTTTTTTTTGTTGCCAATGTTAGCGATTATCGGGGTCAATTTTAGCGAAAGTCGCTCCTTGAGAAAAACCCATTTCTGGCTAACAATTCTCTATTCTATCTTAAATTTAGCCCATCTCATCGCTGATCTTCTGGTCAGACCGATCGCTTGGTATCAAATCGCTCTCATGGCAATTTTATTGATCATCGGACTGATTTTAAATCTAGTTTCCTACCAATGGCTGCGGTTAGCGATCGCCCATCCGCACCATCTCTCGGAAAGTCATTAGCAGTGCCAAGATCAAGAGGATGCCTTTTGATCTTAAGTTGGTGCTTATTAGGGCAAAAGCAAGCTTAAATCAGAGCTAAAGCGATTTTTTCGGATAATTTAGCTTAAAAAATCTAATTAATCCCTATTATTCCCTAGATCAGCCCATAAATTGCCCCTGTTTCTGGTCTGCTGCTGCCACCTCATCTCACCAAGTATGGATCTTTTTAGCTATGATAGTTCAGAACCAAGCCAATAAAGGGAACTTTCGTGGCTGGTTATTCATCAGAAAACTCCTGATCAGAGGAGTCAAATAGGCTATATAGTTCAGATTAACGGCAAATATTGGTTAATAGTAATAACGAGGTAATTATTTTGATGAAATCTCTCATTCGTTGGACGGCAACTCTTAGTTTAGTGGGAACGACAATGTTGACTTCGCTGCTGGGCAGCTATTCTAAAGCACTCGCTTTACCGGAAGAACAAATCGTCAAAACCTTGCAGTCTGTACCTGTCTTCGCTATTGCCGATGATCAAGGAGTCCCCTTAATTGCCGTGGGAGAAAAAGAACAGAAATTCACGGGGGTTTTTATTAGTAAGCAGGACGCACAAAACTTTTTTGAACGACTGAAAAAAGAGAATCCTGAAGTGGCCAGCAAAGTTAAAGTTCAGGCTGTTTCTTTGGCACAAGTCTATAAAATGCAAGCCAGTCAAACCGAACAAAATCGTTTAATTATCGATTTTGTTCCCAAAGAGTCGGAAGTAGAATCGGCGAAAAAACTGCTCAGTGAAAGAGGTCAACAGTATCAAGGTGGTGTACCTTTATTTGTGCCGAAAGCGGGAAAAGAGAGTAATTTTCTGGTAATCAGTCGCAATAATCAGGATTTTATTCCTTTCTTCTTTGAAAAAGCCGCCGCTTTGCAAATGGTAGAACAATATAAAAAAGCTAATCCCGCCGAAGCAGCCACGGTGAAAATTGATGTTATTCCCTTAGAAAGTGTCATCGCCACCCTACAACAAAGTAACGATGAAGCTTTAACTAAAATTCTCCTCTATCCTAGCCAAGAAACGATTGATTTTATCCGAGCAAATAGCAACCAAAATGCTCCCAACCAAGCGCCGGCAAATCAGCCACGCCCTAATAATAATACCAATAATCCCCCCGCCCCCAATCGTTAAGCCTTGTGTCTGCTAGTATTTCCGGTCAAGAATTAAGTCAATGGCGCCAACAGGCGATCGCTGATTTAGAGCAAGCGCAACTATCTCCGAAGGAAGTGGATATCTTTCTGCAAGCAGTGACAGATTTAGATTATCTTTCCCTGCGCTTACAATCCTTTCGGGAACGAGAAAAAATCCCCTTGAGTTATTCTTGGTCGGAAATTACTAAACGCTGGCAAAAACGCCTGCAATCAAGGGTTCCCTTGCAGTATTTGCTCGAATCGGTGGTCTGGCGTAATTTTACCCTAAAAGTCTCCCCGGCGGTCTTAATTCCTCGTCCCGAAACCGAGTTATTAATCGATATTGTTGGAGAAACCGTCAGAGGAGACGACGGGGGAATCTGGGTAGATATGGGAACCGGTAGCGGTGCGATCGCTATTGGTTTAGCCAGTATCTTGACAAAAGCAGAGATATATGCTATTGATTACAGTCAAACGGCTTTAGCGATCGCCAAAGAAAATATCATCAAGACGGGTTTTGCCGACAGAATTATCTTAAAACAGGGTTCTTGGTGGACACCCTTAGAAAAGTGGAAAGGACAGATTAGCGGTATGGTGTCCAATCCTCCCTATATTCCCAGTGCAGAAATCCTCGACTTACAAATTGAAGTGCGGGAACATGAACCCCGTTTGGCCCTGGATGGAGGTGAAGACGGATTGACCGCGCTGCGCTATCTAGTGGCCACTGCTCCCGATTATCTGCGATCAGGAGGCCTTTGGCTAGTGGAAATGAGAGCCGGTCAAGGGGAAAAAGTAGCGCAAATGCTGGAAAATCAGGGCAATTATCGACAAATTCAGATTATTAACGACCTAGCAGGTTTTGATCGCTTTGTTTTGGCCGAGCGAATTTAGCGCAATGCACCCGCTTCGCAGTCCCGCAGCCAGAGACGCACCGCTTGGCCGATGGTGCCTTGACTGGTTTCTAGGGGAGGTAAGGGGACTTGAGCGGGTTCCAGGGAAGCTAATTGACTGTAAACCGTCACTAATCGCCATCCTTCCCCAGTTTTAGTTAAGAATAACCAGTGATAATTCTGGAGGCTGACAGAGCGATTTTTGCTATACTGACGCTCTAAAGTCGTAAAAAAAACCTGTTGAGTGTCATCGGCAATTTGACCGGAATATTGACTAGCAGTTAAAGGTAGGGGTGCAAATTCGGGACGACCGGCAATAATCACAAAAACCGGTGTAGATAATTCTTGATCGATTTGGGAGCGGGTAATAACTCGATTAGCATAACCGGGTAAATCTGACAAGAGGCGATCGACTAAAAGATTTAAATCCTCCGGACAGCTAGAAAGAGGACGACTAACTGCTGGGAAGTTAATCCCGAAAATAACCAGTAATACAGCTAAATGTCGGCTAATTCTTGACAAATTTTTGCCCATGCTATTTTTGGCTCCTCCGCACCGGTGATCGGTCGTCCAATTACTAGATAATCAGCCCCAGCTTTAAGCGCTTGGGCCGGAGTCATCACCCGACTTTGATCCCCTTTACTTGACCAGGAGGGACGAACTCCGGGACAAACTAAGAGAAAATCCTCTCCACAGACGCGACGCAATTGCGCCACTTCTTGGGGAGAACAAACCGCCCCATCAATTCCCGATTCTTTGCCCAATAATGCCAGATTTAAGGCATATTCCGATAGTTCTAGGGGAATTTTGAGGTCGAGGGCTAATTCGCGGGCGTTAAGGCTGGTTAAAACGGTGATAGCGAGAAGTTTTGGCGGCGATAGCAGGTCAGAAATTGCCTCCTTAGCCGCCGTCAGCGCTTGCCGTCCGGCCGTAGCGTGCAGGGTGAGTAAATCCACTTGATAGCGACTGGCGGAACGACAGGCCCCGGCGACCGTATTGGGAATATCATGGAATTTTAGGTCGAGAAAGCTCTTTTTTTGTCTTTCTTGCAGAATCGCCAGAATTTCTGCACCGCTACTGACAAATAATTCTAGTCCCACTTTCCAAAAATTGACTTCCGGCAACAGATCGAGCAGTGCGATCGCTGATTCTAAATCCGGCACATCGAGAGGAACAATAATTCGGTCTGAGTTGGTCATATTGGGGCGATACAGTGGGGGTGTGGGGTGTGGGCTTCGGCCGTGAGCTCAGCCGAACGGGTGTGGGGTGTGGGGAGAGGGAAGCGGGGAGAGGGAAGTGGGGAAGTGGGGAAGTGGGGAAGTGGGGAAGTGGGGACGGAGTTTAAAGGCAGTACAGCTTAAATCAGAGAAAAATCCAATCAGCAAAAGTGGCAGCCTGTCCGCAATAAATGCCATCACGATCGATGATATTCCAAACGATCGCTTTTTCGATGCGAAATAGTTGACCATTTTTCGTGATCCTTACCCCGTGATAATCGTTGATATAGCCCTGTTTTTTGACTAAATCTAGCATTTTTTGGCGTTCTTGGGCGGGTTCCTCCCCCTTTACCGTCGCTCGCGAAGGAGTTGCTAATAATTCTTGCCAAGTTAAACCCCAAAGATCGAGGGCCCCGCGATTACCATAATTGAAGATCGGATTAGTTTGTGTACCGTGGGAAACTAGCACAAAAGGGGCATAAAAGAGCATTTTACTCTGTTCTTTGCCAGTACCGATCCAGGGTAAAAGCGATCGCCCGATTAACTGTTCATAACTATCCAGCAGCAATTCTGTCCAAGCTATAATAGCTAAATCTTCCCAAATTTCCATAAAATTATCTTGAAAAACTGGTTTAATCTTCCCTTTGCCAATATTTATAGGCCGCGTAGGCTAAAGTAATCACTCCCGTCAGAATTGCCGACTCATCCACTAAAAATTCCGGATGGTGAAGGGGGGGATTGAGGAGGTTAGTAGAACCCACTCCCAGACGGAACATTGTCCCCGGGGCCTGTTGCAAATAAAGGGAAAAATCCTCGGCCCCCATGGAGGGTTCCGAGAGAATTAAAACCCGATCCTGTCCCCAAGCTTCTAAACCAGCTTCTTCCACCAAACGGGTTAAAAATTGGTCATTTTGCACCGATGGCACACCCCGGCGATATTTTACTTGACATTTTGCGTTATAGGTGCTACAGACATTCGTGACCAAACTCTCGATCCATTCCGGGAGATGGGCGTGGGTTTCTGGGTGCAGCGATCGCACTGTTCCCGCCATGCGTACCTGATCGGCGATGACGTTGGGGGCGCGACCACCGCTAATCTGCCCGATGGTGAGGACAATGGGACGCAAAGGGTTTTGAGTCCGACTAATTGCCTGTTGCAAAGTGGTGATTACTTGCGAGGCGATCCAGATAGCATCGATCGCCTCGTGGGGCCGGGCCCCGTGGCCGGATTCCCCTTGAATAAAAATCTCCAGATCGTCGGCAGCCGCAGTTAAGGCCCCGTAACGAACCCCGATTGATCGGGCCGGAATCGAGGGGAAAACGTGCAGCCCGAAAACGGCGCTGACATCCCGCATCACCCCCTCCCGGATCATCCAACTGGCCCCCTGGGCGATTTCCTCTGCTGGTTGAAAGAGAAAGCGTATTTTTCCCCCCAAAGGTTCCGAGAGACGGGAAAGCACCATCGCCACCCCTAAACCGACGGTAGCATGAACATCGTGACCGCAGGCGTGCATAATCCCCGGTTTGCGGGAAGCAAAGTCTAAATCGGTTCTTTCTTGGATTGGTAGGGCATCCATATCGGCCCGGATGGCTAAAATCCTTCGATCACTGCCTTTTCCTGCCAATTCTCCCTTAACTCCCGTTTTTCCCACCGCTTCCTGCACCGATAGACCACAGGAAGACAAAACCCCGGCAATATAGGCGGCAGTTTGATATTCTTGCCCGCTTAACTCTGGATTCGCATGAATGTGGCGGCGAATCTCCACTAATCGGGGTGCGAGACTCTCGGCTATGTTTTTAATCTCGGAGAGCATGAAACCAGTTTTACAGTATCTTTAGGGTTAATCATAGATCATTTTTTACCTGAAAAGTTGGGTTTGGCTGATTTTCAGTCTCAACTGTCTTCTCGGCATTCTTTCAACCTAGTACTAAGCTAATTTGTCAAGAGGATGCAGGAGTTACTATTCATCTCTTGATTCGGCAACGCCTCTTGAGAGAAAATTCCAGCTATGATAGGAAACATTGTCTAGTTAGGAAAAAAACATGGTTCAGTCTTCCGAAAAAATTGAAGTTAAGTACGGGGAAAGAGAAATTGCCGAAGGAACATTAATTACTTTTCCCAATCCACGCCCTGGCAGAAATTACGATATTCATATTACTCTGCCGGAATATACCTGTAAGTGTCCCTTTTCCGGTTATCCCGATTTTGCCACTATTTATCTTAGCTACGTTCCCGATCAAAAGGTGATGGAATTAAAGGCGATTAAACTTTATATTAATAGTTATCGCGATCGTTATATTTCCCACGAAGAAGCAATTAACCAAATTTTAGATGATTTGGTGGCCGCTTGCGAACCCTTGCAGATGAAAGTTAAGGGGGATTTTCATCCCAGGGGTAACGTACATACCGAGGTGGAGGTGATGTATAAAAAAGAATAGCATAATGGTCTAGTTTGGGGATGGGTTAGCCCCCATCTCTAGCTGTTCTAGTTTTTATTGTCTGAATGGAGATATTAACTCAGAAAGCGATTATACTCAATGATTGAAGACTATTGGCCGGCGATCGATGAACCAAGACAACGAGATTAGTCATTTACTAGACCTCATGCCTGCTTCGGGACGGATGATGACGCGCATTGTCAGCAAACCCGAAAGCAGCAAGGTAATCGAAACTAATTTTCCCCTACCCTGGCAAAGAGGAGTCAGACCGATTCCAATTAATTTTGACCTCTGGCGGCAATTATCAAGATCCCAACGGGATTTAGTCTTGTTAAGGGCCGTCTGTGTTTTAACGGCAGTAAAATGGTTTAAACCCGATCTCGATCGAGTAATTGCTCTGGCTGGTATCATCGGTTTAACCGTGGAAACCCTACAAACCGATGCCGTGGGTATGGCAGTGGCGGGGGGTTTAACTGCCTTGGCAATTAACCGGATTTGGCGGGAAAAACGCAGCCCCCAACGGGAATTAGACGCGGATGAAGCCGCCCTAAAAGTGGCCGTTAGACGCGGTTACACGGAAACCGAGGCTGCTAAAAGTTTATTATCGGCTATTGAGACTATAGCTGAAATTGAGGGGCGATCGAGTCTCAATTTTAACGAGTTATTGCGCTGTCAAAATCTGAAAAAATTAGCCAATCTCTCCTTTGTTGGTGTTCCCGATCAGGTGAGACAATCTTAAGGTTAGTTGTTTTGGCTACTGGCTTTCTTTTTACCGATTACCGATCACTGATCACTTAAATCCCTAACCATAAAATAACTACTATAAAAATATTTTTCCCCTTGCTCAATGGCTGCAATTGACTCTTTAGAAAAAGCCTTAAAATATTACTTTGGCTACGATCAATTTAGACCGAATCAACGCCAAATAATTGAGGCTGCTTTAAATAATCAGGATTTATTAGTAATTATGCCCACTGGAGGCGGTAAATCTCTCTGTTTTCAGCTACCTGCTTTAATCAAAAAAGGGGTGACGGTGGTGGTTTCTCCCCTAATTGCCTTAATGCAGGATCAAGTAACTGCTTTAGCTGATAATGGCATCGGGGCAACATTTCTCAATAGCACTTTAAACGCTAAACAAGTCAGAGAAAGAGAATCTTTAATTCTGCAAGGAAAAATTAAACTATTATATGTCGCCCCAGAAAGATTATTATCGCCTAGTTTTTTAGATTTTTTAGCTGTTATTGATAATTACCTCGGTTTAGCCTGTTTAGCTGTGGATGAAGCTCACTGTGTCTCCGATTGGGGTCATGATTTTCGCCCTGAATATCGACAAATTAAACAAGTTCGTCAACGCTTTCCCTCCGCACCAATTCTCGCTTTAACTGCCACCGCCACCCAACAGGTGAGGCAAGATATTATCCAACAATTAGGATTGCGAGATACTTCCATTCATATTGCTAGTTTTAATCGTCCTAATCTTTATTATGAAGTTCAACCTAAAACCAGTAAATCTTATCAGCAATTGTATCAATATATTAAAGGACAAAAAGGATCAGGAATTGTTTACTGTATCAGTCGCAAAACCGTCGATCAAGTTGCCGAACAGTTACAAAAAGATGGTATTAATGCCCTACCCTATCACGCGGGTATGGAGGATCGGGAAAGAAGCGAAAATCAAACCCGTTTTATTCGGGATGATGTGCAGATTATGGTGGCGACAATTGCCTTTGGTATGGGGATTAATAAACCGGATGTGCGCTTTGTCGTTCATTACGATTTACCCCGCAATTTAGAGGGATATTATCAAGAATCGGGCCGTGCGGGTAGGGACGGAGAACCGGCTAAATGTACCCTCTTTTTTAGCTTTGCCGATGCCAGAAAAATTGAGTATTTTATTAACCAAAAAACCGAGCAAAATGAACAACAGAAAGCTCGTCAACAATTGCGACAGGTGTTAGATTATGCCGAAGGGACTGAATGCAGAAGATCGAGTGTACTAGGCTACTTTGGAGAAAGTTTTGCGGGTAACTGTGGTAACTGTGATAACTGTCGGAATGGGAACAATTCTGAGGATTGGACAATCGAGGCACAAAAATTTTTATCCTGTGTAGCGCGGACGGGACAAAAATTCGGTATGATGCACATAATCAACGTACTCAGGGGAGGAAAAGGTGAAAGAATCACCCAATATCAACATCATTTATTATCCACTTATGGCATCGGTAAGGATAAAACTCTCGGGGAGTGGAAACGTTTAAGTCGTTCCCTTGTCCAGCAAAATATATTAGTAGAAACTGAAGACGATTTTAGAATCTTGAAACTTAATCAACACAGTTGGGAAGTGATGCGGAAAGAACGTTCCGTGTTTATTGCCGTCCCCCAAAAAGCTAACGGTCAAATCTTGGGAGACGACAATCCCAATATGGTGGAAAGTGATTTATTATTCGAGCGCTTGCGGCAACTGCGGAAGAAAATTGCTGATAGTCAAGGGGTTCCTCCCTACGTTATTTTCCATGATTCTAGTCTGCGTTTGATGGCCCAATCAAAACCCCGGAGTTTAGAGCAGTTTCGTCAAATTTCTGGAGTAGTACAAAGCAAAGTTCAACAGTATGGGGATATATTTATAGCGGCAATTAATGATTTTTGTCAGGATAGTCTTCCCTCTACTCAATTCCTCACTCTCCAATACTATCAAGATGGTTTGAATGTGGAAGAAATCGCTCGCAAAAGAAGCTTAAAAGTCTCAACCATCTATGAACATTTAGCTAAATTGCTGGAAGCTGGTTACGAAATTGATATTAATCAGTTAGTTTCTAAGAATAAACAGGAATATATTCGTTTAGCGATTAAAAAAGTTGGCGTTCAATCCCTGAAAACTCTCAAAGAAAATCTGGGAGATAATTATAGTTATGAGGAAATTAAATTAGTTGTTGCTTGGCAAAGAAGACTTTAAAAACTATAGGAGAGGGGGAATTATGAATTATGAATTATGAAGTGGGGAAGTGAACTGATAAATGACCACTGATCACTGATAACTGATCACTGATAACTGAATTAAGCAAACCCTATTTAGGGGACAAGCGTTCTTGTATTTTATTAATTGCCCAGCTTAAAATCGCCCCCGCAATTAAAATACTAATAGCAGGATTGAATAGGGGCAGCCAAAGACGCTGAAAAAGTTTAAATCCTAGGGGAATTCCCGTGGATTCACCGATAACAGCCACGGCAAACCAGAGAAAACCCGCTATCACTAAAAACACATCAAATATTAAGATTCTATTCAACCACTTGACAAATTGCTCTTTCATTGCGGCAAAAACTCAGGTTATTTATACAGTTTATTCACGAAAAAGTATAGCACTGTCACCTTAATCCCAAGCTCTCGAGAGCCAAGCTAGTCCGGCAGTAATAATTAAAACTTTAGTTAACCAATCTCCCCAGCGCACATATAAAGTTCTCGTATCCCGTCGATAAATTGTTTCGCTATGGATTTGATATTTATCCAGATCCGATAGCCAAAGGTGATTACCGTGGGGATCGACAAAAGCAGAATAACCTGTATTGGTGGCCCGGGCCATCCATCGATCGGTTTCGATCGCTCGCATGGTATCCTGAGCATGGTGTTGAGCGGGCATGGCGTGGCTATAATGGGCGTTATTAGAAGCAGTAATAATAAATTCGCCTCCCCTAGCAGTTTGACGGCGAAAATGTTCGGAAAAAGCCGACTCGTAACAAATGCCCACAATGATTTTACCGAAAGGACTGTCAATAATTTGATCAGGATTTCCCTGGATTAAATGCGCTTGCAAGGGAGAAAGGCGATCAACAATTCCGCCCAAAATTTCCTGAAAAGGAACGTATTCGCCTAAAGGCACGAGAATTACTTTATCATACCGACTAATCACCTGTCCCTCGCCATCAATGGTCAAGAGACTATTATTATAACCCTTGTCCACCTTGCCAAATGCACCCAACCAGATCGGCGTTTTTTTGGCTAAAATTGCCGAATAAATCGAGCTATTATTGACTAAGTTCTCCCAATAGTAGGGTAAGGCGGTTTCAGGAGTTAAGACGGCATCTACTCCTTGATCGGCGAGAATTTGATAACCAGAGGTGTAACCTTCGATCGCCTTTTGAAATCCTAGGGGCGAAAGTTTAATTGTGTTGGGAATATTGCCCTGAATTACGCCAATTTTTATCCCTAAATCCCTTGACTTTTCGATCGGTTTATGGTATGTGTTCCATCCCCAGAGATGGAGGCTAAAACAAATGAGGAGGGGTAAAGAGAGAAAAGCGAGATTTTGCCGCGATTGACGGATTAGGAGCAAGCTTTCGGCAATTAAACCGTTAACTGCCACAATTGCCGCCGTTACCGTCGTAAAACCCGATAATTTGCCCAATTGCAGAATCAATAAATTATGGGGACTTTGACTATAAGCAAGGGTAGTCCACCAGAGGGGGGATTGACTCCAGAGAGATTCTAACCCACACCAGAGGGCAGTGCCGATGAAAACCCGTAGGAGGGCATCGCGAAAAGATGACCGATTAACACTTTTGTTGACATAAAACATAACTAACGTCCAAGTTAGCACGATCGCCGTTCCCCAAAAAGTGATAAACAACCAACAAAACAGGGCAATTGACAAACTGGCTAACCAGGGGACACCCATCCACGTCATCGGGTGAATTCCCGTGATCCAGAATAAAGCCAGACCATGGTAGGCAAAACCCCAGCCAAAACCGTATAAAAGCTGTTTTTTTAGGGATTTTTCCGCTAATCTCACAACCATCCACAGGGGGACGAGAGAAATCCAAGCGAGTAACCACCAAGAAACTGGCGCTACTGTTAACCCCATCCCCACACCGGCCAAAATTGCCCAGAGAAAACGCACCATTTTTCACTCCAGTCAGGTTAAACTGGTCTGACCCACTAGATCTCAGAGTAGCTAGAGGGAAGACAAAAAACAAGAGACAGACAGAAGTTTTGGCTACATCTACAATAGAGCAGTTAGTGAGTAAAAAAGCCCCTCGATCAGATGCGATGGCACGCTATAGACTCAGATAAACAGGGAGATGGGGAATGTTACCCTCACCCTGAAAGTCTAAACCCAGACTAAATAAGTGATTGAATAGATGGATAATTTTAACCCCAAAATAACAGCCCTGGCTCTTGTCTTGAATGTCGAGGAAAATCTCGAAGATATTTTTCGGAAAATAGCTAGTATGAGCGCTCATCAATTGCAAGCGCGGCACTGTTCAATTATGTTAAGCTCTCCACAGGAATTAAAAGGGGAAATTACCGATTATCTAGAAGTTTTTGCCCATGATGATGAGCTATCACCTTTAGCTGATCAAGAAATAATTAAACTTGATCAACTTATTGCCGGCACTGTAGCGGCGACGGGGAAACCTTTACTAATTAAGGATATCACTCGATCGCCATTTGCCAGTGCAGCCCCTTATTCCAAAAAATCAAATAATAATAGTTTTATAGCCGTACCGATTATCCTCAATCAGCAGGTAATCGGAGTAATTAATCTCAGTTTTCCCCTAGACAAAAAACATTTTGAACTATTAGATTTAGAAATCTTGCAGTTATTCGCTCAACAGGCTGCCCAATCCCTGCAAATTTTTCATTTGCAAGGGATGTTAAAATCTCGTTTTGTGGCCATGGCAGTGACTAGAGAAATAGCAGAAATTCAGTCCGAACATTCGATCGCTGTCCATCCTTATCCCCCGAAATTAGCCAAAATTGTCGCTAAGGCTTTTTTTAAAGAATTAACTCAGGCCGGTTTTGGCACCCATGAAGTTATTGAGATTGCCAATGAGGTTTTGAGTTTACTACAAAAGACTCTTAATAAACATAAAAATCGTCTGGAAGCAAAAGATTGAGCGCTAGTCAGGGGTTAAAATCTACTAACTTGCCACTCCCGTGCAGTCCCAAGTAATAATTGAGATGGTTAACAGCTTAATTTACTGATCACCGCTGCCGTCCTGCCGTCCTAATTCATAAACACCGGAGGCAACACAAGCGAGAATACCGACACTAATCGGCCAACTTTTTCCTAAACTAATCTCGATTAACCAATCGGATAAACCGCCGAGAATGAGAAAGGGAATAATACTAAAGATAGAGGCATAAAAAGCATTTTGGGATTCTCTGGCGACGCGAGTTTTTTCAAACTCCTCTAGGGAAGTATAGAGGAAACGCTCGGCAAAATTAAACCAGCGATCAAAAATTTCTATAAACCAATTTCGCACCCCGGCTAACCCCAAATATAATGCTAAAGACCAGAGACAGCTACCGGCAATAAAAGCCGGAGAAATATTGATAGTGAAGGGCAGAAAGTCGATTACCATAAATGAGAGCCACAGAAGTGGTAAATTTGAGCGAACGGCTTGATCGATCTTAACAAGTCTTGACCCTTGCACCAAAAAGATGAAAATTCTTCAGATTGTTCCTTCGATTTCCCTTGTTTACGGGGGTCCTAGTCAAATGGTACTCGGTTTGTCAGCAGCCTTAGCCCAACTGGGCCAAGATGTGACTATTATCACCACCGATTCCAATGGTGACACGGGACAAGCACCCCTAGATGTGCCTTTGGGGGTCCCTGTTAGTCAAAATGGCTATCAAATCTATTATTTTCCCTGTTCTCCCTTTCGGCGCTATAAATTTTCCCTTGATCTGTTTACTTGGTTGGCTAATAGGGCAAAAGATTACGATATCGCCCACATTCACGCTTTATTCTCCCCGGTAAGCAGTATATCAGCTTCGATCGCTCGTTATCATCAACTGCCCTATATTCTCCGTCCCCTAGGCACCCTCGATCCGGCAGATTTGCAAAAAAAACGGCAACTTAAACAAATATATGCCAATTTTCTGGAAAAACCCAATTTAGCGGCGGCGGCGGCGGTTCATTTTACCAGTCAGCAGGAGTGTCAAACTGCCGAAAGATTTAATATAAAAACTAAGGATATTATCATCCCCCTAGGGGTAGATTTTTTTAACCCACAAGCTTTACCAGTAAAGGGTTTTGAGCTTCCCGAAAATAAACCGATCATTCTCTATATGTCCCGTCTTGATCCGAAAAAAGGTCTAGATTTATTGCTGCCCAGTTTAGAAAGGTTGTTAGAAAAAGGCCTAGATTTTCATTTTGTCTTAGCAGGAGGTAATCCCCAGGACAGGGAGTACGAAAATCGGATTAAAAATCAGATCGAGCGGTCAATATTGGGCAAAAATACGACAATTACCGGATTTGTCACTGGAGAAGTGAAAAATAGCCTCCTCGCTAGGGCCGATTTATTTGTTTTACCTTCCTACTATGAAAATTTTGGCATTGCGGTTGCAGAAGCCATGGCCGCCGGAATTCCCGTGGTGATCTCGGATCGGGTGGATCTGCATCCTGCGGTGGCAGCAGCGGCCGCGGGATGGGTGACAGCTTGTCAGCTTGAGGATTTAACTAATACTTTGGAAGCGGCTATCACTAATCCTGAAATTCGCCAACAACGAGGGAAAAATGCCAGGGATTTAGTCTTAAATCAATACAGTTGGTCAGCGATCGCTGAACAGCTGTTAACTGTCTATCAAGATTTAGTCTGCGCTATCGATCGTCCCCTGCTCGATCGAAGTCACAGACGGATTAAGATTTAGGCCATCAGGATAACCAGCACTAAAAATGCCAGTAGGGTTAAACCTGATTGCAGAAAGACGGGGAGTGCAAAAGAATTCATAACAGTGGCTCACTTTCTAGGGACGGCTCTATTCCCAATATACGCTTTCATCTCCGCTAATTCCTCATATTTTTGGGCGCAATGTCATCATCCCATCATTTATTCATCCCATAGGGAAAATTTGAGGCAAATTGTACCTCATTCAAACTGGGTAGGGAACATTTTAATACAAATGTACGAAACTTAGTCACTCCCCACCCCGTTAAGTAGCTAAGTAGTTAGGTGTTAAAAACTATCGGATCCCCCCTTAATCCCCCCTTATCAAGGGGGGATTAAGGGGGTATCGAACCCAAAATCTATCTTCAATTTAATTATAACCAGCTACTTAACTTAAGTTTCAGCGTCGTGATTATAATTAGGGAATGATAGAAATTCTTAGGCAATAGGATCACATCAGTGTTGATAAATCATCTTTTCTTCGGCGCTTTCCTACCCCTTGATACTCTCCTGTCCACTCAGGGGATTATGGTTATGCTCCTGGCCGCTTATGCTTTAGCCATGTGGATGTTTCTAACTAGCGCCCCAAAAGTTCATACAATCATGGTGACAGATTTGGAGACAGCCCGACAATTTTATGAAGGACTTTTAAATTTACCCACCGCCGATGTCCCCCTCCATTACTATTACAATTATGAGCAGACGATGGGCAATAATATGATTGACCCATTTTATATGTCTAGTAATCCGGCTGTGACTACTGCCAACCCTTCTTTGGGAGATCAACCCCAGGGTTTATGGTATCAGTTAAAGAAAAATACCCAACTGCACATCGTTGGTGGGGCAACCGCAGGTTATAAGGATCGTCATCGTCACGTTTGTTTTGATCACGATTGTTTAGAACAAATTCTGATGCGGGTGGAATCACGACGCTTAAAGTATAAAGTTCGTCGCAATAAACCTTTAAATTTTTTGGTCAAAGATAATGCTGATCGCGTGATTGAAATGGCCGAAGTCTCGAATTAGTTAACAATTAGATTGGGGGCAACCATAACGGTAAATAACTAAACTATGAATGCTCAACTGCTCACAATCGTTTTAATTTCTTTAGGGGTAGGTATTGGTTTGGCCATTCTACTCCTGATTTTAGTCAAGTTAAGACGCTGCAACCAACAGGTAAATAGTATCGTCGATTATCACTCTCTCATCGGTTTAATCGGAGTTGTTCAAATCCCCTTCGATAAAAATAGCAAGGGGAAAGTGCGAGTTAATGTCGGGGATAGTCTGATCGATATAGTAGCGATAACGGAAGGGGAAGAACAATTTAATGTCGGGGATCAAGCATTTATCCTCAATTTCCAGGATAATAAAGTTTTAGTCATTGCGGAAAAGTATATCAGAGGCGATTTGTAATTTCTTCTAGACCAAAGGGTAACTAACTATGAATAGTCAAAATAATTCCTATCTCATCCAAATTAATCCCAACCAATACGACAACAATAACAATAACAGTGCTGGCAATTTATTATTGAATAGTGTTCCCATTGCTTTATTGATATTTCTGGGGATCGGTGCGATTTGGTTTATCAATTCTTTTTTGTGTATTTGTAAACCCAATGAAGTAGTCATCCTGAGTGGGATGAAACGCAAATCAAAAGATAGACAAGATGCAGGTTATCGAGTTATATCGGGGGGTCGGGCGATTCGTATTCCAATTTTAGAAACCGTTAAACGCATGGATGTCACCACAACCCCGATCAGAATTGAGATTAAAAATGCCTATTCTAAGGGCAATATTCCCCTGAATATAGTGGCAATTGCTAACGTGAAAGTTAGTTCTAAACCTGAAATAGTCGGCAATGCGATCGAACGTTTTTTAGATCGAGATCGAGAAGAAATTATTCGCGTAGCTAAAGAAACTTTAGAAGGAAACTTGCGGGGTGTAGTCGCAACAATGACCCCCGAACAAGTGAACGAAGATCGCCTAAAATTTGCCGAAAGTATTACCAGTAACGTTAGTAAAGACCTGTTTAAACTCGGTTTAGAAATTGATACTCTCAAAATTCAAAATGTTGCCGATGACGTGGATTATCTTAACTCCCTCGGACGGGAAAGAATCGCTTTAGTCATGCGTGATGCTGAAATTGCTGAATCAAATGCCCTCAATGAAGCTGAACAAATAGTCGCGGAATGTGAGGAACAGGCAACCGTAGCTAAAACCCGCGATCAAATTATCATTTTAGAGCAAGAAAACGAGTTGAGAAAGTTAAAGGCAAAACTGGAACAACAGGCTAAATCGGAAGAAGAAATAACTATCGCCGCCGCTAAGGAAAAACGTGCTATAGTTGAAGAAAAATTTCAACAGGTCAGGGCAGAATTGGAAAGATTACGTCTCCAAGCAGATCAAGTTTTACCCGCAGAAGCGCAGCAGGAAGCTGAAACTTTCCGCGCTAGAGGAGAAGCGGCAATTTTTGAAGAAAATGCCAAAGCTGAAGCCTTGGTTAACGAATTATTCGCGGAAGTCTGGCAAAACACCGGCAGCGAAGCAGAAGCAATTTTCTTGATTCAACAGTTAGAAACTATCCTGGAAGAAGCGATTAAAATTCCTAAACGATTACACCTCGAGCGAGTTAATATCGTTGATAATGGTGATGGTAAATCCCTGGCTACCCTGATCAAAGTCTATCCCGAAATCGTTAATCAATTCCTCGCCAGTGTCCATCAAACCCTCGGTATTGATGTCGTGGGAACTCTCACCAATAAAATTGAAAAATAGCAGTCAGAAAACCTACTAGACAGGCCTTCTAAAATAGATTGTAACCGAGATCGAGCAGGGTTAAAACCGCACTCGATCTCACCGATAATAATCCCCGTCTTTTGCAAGCGGGGAGATGTCAACTCATCAATACTTGGGACCCTATCAATCAATTTTCCCGGTCGAAGCAGCATTGACTATAAACTTGCTAAAACCTCCTTAGCGGCGGCCAAAGTCCGTTCGATATCGGCCTCTGTGTGAGCTAAAGAAGTAAAACCAGCTTCAAACTGGGAAGGAGCTAGATAAACGCCTCTTTCCAACATTCCCCGGTGAAAACGACCAAATTTAGCCACATCGGCCTTTTTGGCATCTTCATAGTTATGCACGGGGTTGCCAGTGAAAAACATTCCGAACATGGCGCTAATATAACCTCCAGAAACGCTATGACCAGCATCTCTAGCCACTTTCAGCAGCCCTTCAGTTAAGGATTTGGTCACTTTATCGAGATATTCGTAGGTGCCGGGGCGCTGGAGTAACTCGAGGGTTTTAATTCCTGCTGTCATGGCCAAAGGGTTGCCGGATAAGGTTCCCGCTTGGTACATCGGGCCGGCCGGAGCCACCATCGCCATAATATCGGCCCGACCACCGTAGGCCCCCACCGGCAGCCCACCGCCGATAACTTTGCCGAGGGTGGTTAAATCAGGGGTAATGCCGAATTTTTCCTGAGCGCCACCGTAGGCGATGCGGAATCCGGTCATTACCTCATCAAACATTAATAAGGCTCCGTATTCCTTGGTTAATTCCCGCAATCCTTCTAAAAAGCCTGCATCCGGCACGATAAAGCCAGCATTACCCACCACTGGCTCTAAAATCACCCCGGCGATAGAGTCGGGATTTTCGACAAAGAGGGCTTTTACCGCTTCCAGGTCATTGTAGGGGGCGGTTAAAGTGTTGTTAGTGGTGGTTTTGGGAACCCCCGGCGAGTCGGGTAGGCCCAGGGTGGCTACACCAGAGCCAGCTTTAACCAGGAACATATCGGCATGACCGTGGTAACAGCCCTCGAATTTGATGATTTTATCCCGGCCGGTAAAAGCCCGCATTAAGCGCAGGACGGACATACAGGCTTCGGTGCCGGAATTGACAAAACGCACCATTTCAATGCTGGGAACGGCATCAATCACCATTTCAGCGAGAATATTTTCCTGGACACAGGGAGCGCCAAAACTGGTCCCTTTGTCCAGGGCCTGGTGTAGGGCGGCAATCACTTCGGGATGGGCATGACCACAGATAGCCGGCCCCCAAGTTCCCACATAGTCGATGTATTCGTTACCGTCCACGTCGCGAATATAGGCCCCTTTGACGCTTTCAAAAACGATGGGTTGACCACCGACGGATTTAAAGGCCCGCACGGGGGAACTGACACCCCCCGGCATTAATTTTTGAGCGGCTGTAAAGATTTCTTTCGATTTTGTTGTTTGATACGAAGATGTGCTAACCAATCCTGTCTCCTTGTCTATTTGAGTCTATCGGTTTCGGGGAATGCCCGGAGCTTTGTTTTGTTAATTTCCTGCTGCTTGTTCCATTTTAAAGATCACCAGCCTACATTTTACGCAATTTTTTCCCTAAGAAAGATGCTGGTCGGCTCAAGTCTCGCTCTTCTTGACTTGTAGCTTGATCCTTAACAACTTAAGTAGCTGGTTATAATTAAATTAAAAATGGATTTTAGGTTTGATCCCCCCTGCCCCCCTTGATAAGGGGGGTGCCGATCCCCCCTTAATCCCCCCTTAATAAGGGGGGCATCTGACAACTTTTAACGCCTACCTACTTATGTAATTGGCTGAGAAGGGGCGAAAATTTCACTTTTGACCATTTTTCCACAATCTTTTTAGAATTGCCAGAAAAACCTAGCAATGGGCGAAGT
The DNA here is from genome assembly GCF_020246065.1 of Microcystis sp. M144S2. NCBI lineage: Bacteria > Bacillati > Cyanobacteriota > Cyanophyceae > Chroococcales > Microcystaceae > Microcystis > Microcystis sp. M144S2. The sequence continues at coordinate 113,201 of NZ_JADBTR010000011.1, read as the reverse complement.
TATTGCTATTGATAGATTTTAGACCAGAAAGAGCGATCGAAAAAAGCTCGGGTTTTCCACAGATTTTCCACAGGGGAATTCTTGCTATTATTTCTTAGCGTACAAAAAAACTATTCCTGCTATGAAATTTACCAGTAGTCAAAGCGAACTCAACAGCAATTTATCCCTAGTTAGTCGGGCCGTTGCCAGTCGTCCTACCCATCCGGTGTTGGGAAATGTTCTCTTTTGTGCCGATGAGGAAAAGGGCGAAATTAGCCTGACTGCTTTTGATTTGAGTTTAGGGATTCGCAGCAGTTTTCGGGCCGAGGTGGTGGAAGGGGGTAAGATTACCCTGCCGGCAAAATTACTTAACGATATTGTCTCTCGTTTGGGAGAGGGGGAAATCACCATCTCTGTGGAAGAAAACGAGAATGATGAGGAGCATAGTCTCGCTTTCCTGAAAACTGCCTCGGCACAGTTCCAAATTCGCGGCATGAAGGCCGATGAGTTCCCAGAATTGCCCACGGTGGCCGATGGGGAAATTGTTAATTTACCTATAGTTGCCTTGACAGAGGGACTAAAAGGTGCATTGTTTGCCGCTAGTGGCGATGAAACTAAACAGGTGTTGACGGGGGTGCATTTAACTAAAACCGTCGATTGTCTAGAATTTGCCGCTACAGACGGTCATCGTTTAGCGGTGGTACAAACTCCCCTAGAGGAGGTGGAAAGTGCCTCTGGTGGCTTTAATGTCACCATTCCGGCCCGGGCCCTGCGAGAATTGGAAAGAATGATGGCAACAAAACAAAATATCGAGACTATTACTCTGCACGTGGATGATTCTCAAGTCATCTTTGAAATGGGGGAACAGAGGTTAACCAGTCGTAAGTTAGAAGGGGCCTATCCCACTTATAATCAGTTAATTCCTAAATCCTTCGAGCGCTCTTTGGTTTTAGACCGCAAACAATTAATCCGTTGTTTGGAATTAGTGGCGGTTTTATCGGACCAAAAGAATAACTTAGTCAAGTTTAGTCTCGATAGCGAAAATGACCGTTTATCCCTAGCGGTGGAATCTCCTGATTTAGGTAGTGCTAAAGAGTCCATGGCGGCGGAAATTCAGGGAGAAAGTGGCGATATTGCCTTTAATGTGAAGTATTTAATGGACGGTTTGAAGGCTTTACCCAATAATGATATCCAAATGCAGTTAAATGCTAGTACCCAACCGGTTATTTTTACCCCCTTGGGAGGTTTAAAGATGACCTATTTGGTGATGCCGGTACAAATTCGTCAGTAGTTCTGACTTAATTGGAATTGTGGGATCTGTTTTTAACCTATCCCATTTTTGATTGTAAGTAGCTGGTTATAATTAAATTGAAGATAGATTTTGGGTTCGATCCCCCCTTAATCCCCCCTTGATAAGGGGGGTGTCGATCCCCCCTTATTCCCCCCTTGATAAGGGGGGTGTCGATCCCCCCTTAATCCCCCCTTGATAAGGGGGGTGTCTGATAGTTTTTAACGCCTAACTACTTATTAACTCAATCCTATTTTCTCGCCAAAGGATTGGGTTTCTTCTCTCTATTTTGGCGATATACTGTTGATCATTGAACAAGTTAACGGATTGAATTGATATGTTATTATCTACTCCTGAAACAATTCAGCATATTCTTTGGCAAGGGCCACTAGAATTGGACAACGAACAAATTGCGGAAGAAAATTTTAGATTTATCTCACCTCCCTCACGGCCCAGCTATGTACCAATTGTTAGCATCGGACAACCAGAAGTTTGGCCATTAGCTGAACTTTATTCTGGTGCAATTCCCTCTTGGTTGCAGATAAAACAGAATGAGGCACAGTTTTTTTTAGTCCGTTTTGCCTGTTCTCTTCGTAATAGTGGAGAAGATAAATTTCAAATTACTCAAGCTAAATTTTCTGTTGATTTACTGCCCGATAATCAACAAAACCGGGCTATTGCTTTTGATCTATATCCGTTGGAAATCAATCAGGAAATCAAGCGTAACTGTAAAGTTAGTCTGTCCCCCAATATCAAGTTTAAGGAAGCTCAGGCAAGTTTAGGAGGAACAGATTTTGCCCTAGAATACCCCGAATTACAACCAACAATTATAGCCACAGGAGTTGGGGAATATAAGGCTGATTGGGAATATCGAAAAGCACAGGGAAAAGGAGTTCAAGGAAGTAAATTTATGCACATGATTGTCAAAGTCCCTAATAATATGCAATTGGTGAGGACTAAGTTAAATTTAACTGCCCGCTTGGAACAAAATGGTAATCCCTTGGTTAAATGGCTTTTTAAAACTGACATTAAAAAAGTGCCAAGCGATTGCTTAATAGTCAATTTAGTTAGCTAATATTTACTCAATTCCCACATTCCCACATCAGTAAATGCTTGGGAAATAGCATCTAATTGGCGAGGAGAAGCTTTAAGTGATTTTTTGGCTCTTTCTTTAAATACTCTACGACTCTCAGAGAAACTATCGAGCGTGGAAATATCTTCTACAACTTCACGGAATAGCTTAAGAGCAAATTCGCCATTAAAAAGAGGCTGTCCATTGATGACAGTGTTATGAATTGTCATCAATCGATAAAAAGCATGACTATGAATCAAGGAAAGTTCGTGATAATTCTTGGCAGTATTCCAATCAATTTGTCCATAGACAGACCCTGCATCTGTAAACCTTAAAGAAAGTAATGTATCTAATCGTCTCAGGGATCCAGTTCCTTCTTGAAAGTTTTCTCCCACATCCCACAGCCAATTATGAGGATTATTCCGATAACAACCATCATCCCTATGATAGTTACGCACTAAAACCGCAAATATATCACAAAAAGATTCTTCAAGTGCTTTTTTTTCTGTAAACTCATTATCTCCTTCCTCAATTTGCTGAATTAAACCATGACAAAATTCATGCGCTACTACTGTGATATCGGTTCCATAGGAAAGGTTTCTACCATTAATTTCTCTTTGTCCAAATAAAGCCCGTCTAGTTTTACGTCCCCATCCAGCAGGCTCATAGGAACCATTTATTCTGCCAACATTAATGATAGCTTCATATCTATCTAGTGGTTTGTTGAAGTTATCATCGATAAACTGGGCAACGGTTTCAACATTATCGCGAGCTTGTTGGCAAAAATCGTGACAAGGATCATCGACTAATCGGTGGTCAGTGAGAGTGATCTTAGAGGAATAATTCTCATATCTCAAATTATAAGTTCGTGAAAGCCCGAAGTTGCCATTATATGGTGCGCCATGGCATTCTGTGCAGAACATAAGTTTTTGCCCCCGATAAATTCATAAGTTCCAGTCAGTGGTTAAGTAATTAATCTTGTTAGAAAGTCGCCCAATGTGTCAAGATGGTAAAATTTCCAGAATTTAGGCAAAGCAAAGCCACAAAAAGTCGATCCCCCCTTAATAAGGGTGGTGTCTGAAAGTTTTTAACACCTGCCTACTTATTTCCTGTTAAAAAGTGAGTTATATTTGAATAATGCAAAAAAAGCTCACCAAAACCAGCCCAACAGTTAGGGATATTCTGGCAAATATCTCCAAACGATAGACAGTTTGGCAGTAGGTTATGGACAGAACCCTTTTAGCAGAAGGTTCTCAAATTTGAGAGTTCGAGCATTATCTCCCCTGTGTGGGCATCTATCACATAATCAGTTAATTCCAGTGATGTTCCAACAGATTTTCCGCCACTGGTTGGAGCCATAACTTTAATGTTCGTAACATAAACAAGTCTCCACTCACCTAGCTTGTGACTGGAGCCATTAGAAAAGTGTTTGAAATAATAGTAAAGCTGGGGATTAACATCACAATGCTCTAGGGCTTCTGGGGAAATAGGCTCACCCTTCTTAAGACAATATTTGCTTATCGAATCTTTTAGATCTTTTTCAGTAACTTTCGGATTTTTGTCAGGAAATCCTTTTTTTACAGCTTCATCTTGAGCAACTTCAGACGAGTTTGCAAACAAAAATTTATTGTCTTCGTCTAAATCAACAATGATCGAGGAGCCGTATAAAGGGATACCTTGGTATCGGAGGCGATATTTGAATTTGAATGCTTGAGTAAATTTCGATTGATACTTATCTACAAGTTCAAGTTCAACCAGCAAACCCGTGGACAATAGGACTTGCCGAGTGTCCCCCGGCTCGGGTTTGGGCTGAGGGCTTTTGGGCTGAGAGTCAGCTAAGCTGCGAAGCTCCTCTCCTGCGCCACCGGGCGAATCCGAGCGGGAAAACTCAATTGCTCCATGTTCTAATTCAGTTGTTTTTTTCTTTTCTAACTGTTTTGGCATTGTGTTACAAAAACGAGATAAAATAACTTTGTATGTACATTTACATTAAAAAAATTGATCGAACTATGTCAAGTCTGTACAGATAGATTTTTGTTTCGCAATGTGTACATACACTGACAGCGTTATGTGTATGTACAGTAACAGCGTCATGTGTATGTACAGTGACAGCGTTAAAAAATTTTCATGTATTGTGGTACAAAACGCACATATAAAAACAGCCCTCACCAGTTCAGTGATCGATACCCCATCGGTCTCTTCGGTCATCAGCAACCTCTTTCCTACAATCATCTACAGGGTTGCACTACAAAGGCTAACAAACCAATTACTGATAATTTTCACAAGGTTTACAAAAATTAATGCAGATTTTTTATGCACATCCCCCAGATTAGCCTGTATTATATGAACATAACTATTGAATTGATCAAAACGGGCATCTAGGGCTAAATCATCAGAGTAACATCTAAACCTATGAGCGATCTGGACACAGAAAATCAAAGACAAAGCGATGAAGACCGACAAAGAGATGCTGCGGTGTATTTGCATCTCCTCAACAATTTGACCGATTTGGACATTAGTGAGGATAGTCCCAAACCGAATGAGTACAAAATAGCCAAACAATGGGGACAAAATCGCATTTTTGTCCGGCGAGTGCTGCGTTCGGTGATGGGAGAGCGTTACCAAGAAAAGGAACGCGAGGAGCGGGTACCCAGTTTAAGCTTGGGGAAATTAGTTACTATTCTTAGCTCACTGGAGGCTTATTGGCAAGGAGAGTCAGCCAAAAATAAGGATAGTTTAGCCCAGAAAATGATCAATAAGTTTACCCAACAAGAAAAACAACGAGTTCTCAAAAAATATGCACAGTTATCTCTGGATGAAAGAGATAAATTGAAATTACTTGTTCATCCCGAAGCTGGTTTACTTGAGCAGTTAAAAGAGATCATTACCGATGAAATACAGCCGGATTCCCTAGACGTTGTTAGCTTTTATAAACAGGCCATTAATCTATACAGTTCCCAAAAACAACAACACAGTTACCTAAAATCTCTTGATCGAAATGATAATCAAAATCTAGATGAATCTTTAATTAATCAGATTATAGAGTATATTCAACCCCGATTAAAAAAATATTATCAGCATTTATCAACAGGCTCGGAGCAGGAAATTATCAAGGATTTGGTTGATAAGATTTTAAGAGAAGTGAGCCGGACAGAATTTCAAGCTGGACTCAGACAAATTAAAACTGTTGTCGGGCAATGTCCAGATTTTGTTCAGAATAATTTAACTAGCGATTCCATATCCAATCTCTTTTTGGAAAGCCTGAGCAATTCAATTATCAAAAATAATTTATTAGGAGATAAATTTCCCGTTTATATCGACTATTTAGAAATTGAGAAGGTCAAACCTCTGCCTCTAAAATTATACCGAGGCAAAACAGGTTTAATCAATACCGATTTTCTCGATGATCCTGAAGACGAAAATGAGTATTATGCTCAAGGATTAGAAAAACAGATAGCTTATAGGGTGCGAGTGTATTTTTATGTCTATCCCCCAGAGAACTGGAAACCAAAACCAACCTTAGAAGAAAAAGAAATCAGCCAATTTTTCAAGCAAGAAGAATCAAACAGTCGATTAGAATTTTGTGAAGAAGTGGTAGGTGTGGGCAGTCCTATCGCTCATATCACCACCGCAATTAATCGATTTTTGTTTGAGGGGATAGATATTTTGAAAAAGCAAGGATATCTGCCTGTCACCCAAAAAATAGTCAGTGAAGATAAAGTGATTGGCAATACAAGAAATAGTGCTGTTTGGTCTTATTCTCTGGTTAAGTTATGCAAACAGGAAGATGTGAAAAAATCTCTAGAAGGTGAAATTAATTATAATCAAATTGTCGCCGATCAAGAATTAGCAACAGGAGAATTTTATGGATTCGATCTTCTAGAATCTGCCGCTAAGTCTGCCCTTCACGCTCGACTGAGAGCCATTGAAAAAACGGCAATTGATTCTCAGCAATATCTACAACAACTTTGTCAGAGAATTGAGGAAAAATATATACTAGAAAAAGCAGAAAAATGGATAAAATTCTACCCTTTCTCTCTCAGGGCTATGCAAGATTATTTAGAAAAAAAGCTGTTTAAGGATAAATATCGCAATTGGGATGAGAGAAATTTCAAGGAAGTTAATAATAATCAAGCTTGGAGTATGGTGGCCTATGAAGCACATTTGGCAATTATTCAAGTATATCTTCAAGAGGGGCTCTATCGTATTGCCCAAAAATATCTTGAGGTTATTAAACCCCATATCGAAAAGGGACGACTAGACGATAAACTATTAGTTAGTCTCTACTATCTCTGTCTATTTGATTATCATTTTTATACAGACCTTGAAGATGAGGAACGTGACCATCAAGAAAGGGGTTCTGCAATTCGTAAAGCTGAAGAATATTTGAACACTGCTGAAGAATATTTGCAGAAATATTTGAAAGAATACGCAATCATTGGTGAATACTCTCAAACTAATGCTCATCCTTTTTTCTATTATTTATCTCGTATCTATTCTCACCGCGCTAAAATTTATATCTTTTTCCCTTACATTGCTCAATTACCCAATCCCAAAACTCATTTATTAATTGAACCTCTTCGTCTCTTAGAAAAAGCTCGTATTTATGCGGCTAGAGACGGTGATGCTAATTACTATGCTTACTGGACAGTGTATCAAATTTGGTCTTATTTAATCACCGCCTATGTCGGAGACACCAAGCTATTAAAGGGAAAATTTAGCCGCCAAAATTGTCTAGAATGGGCCGAACGTTTAATTAAAAATGCTCTTGATTGTTATGGAGAGCGAGGCAGAAAATCTTATCAACAGATAAAAAATTATAGTGGTAAACAGAAAACAGAGTTTAGTGGATTAAAACCGGATTCGACTATTATATTTTATGAGCAATACAATGATATTTATGTGCAAACCATTCCCCCAATTATTGAAATCGGAAAGGGTAGCAGCCACTTAGATGAGTTTTATCAAGGAATATTTAAATCTTCTAGTCAATCTCAAGAAAAAATTATACAGCTACCCATGTCAGCATTAACTTACCTTGACTCAAATTCAGATAATAAAGTTTATTTATTTGGTATTCACGCTAGTCTTCTTTTATTTGGGTTGGGACTGGTGGAACTTTGTAAAGATAATCAGGAAGAAGGATTAGAAGAACGTATTCGTATGGCGATGAAAAGGTTTACTTTAGGAGCGGCAATTGCATCTGAGGGAACAGTGGATGAAAAAAGAGGAGAAAAAACCTATCTTCAGCGAATATTTACCGAGCAAAAGCCAAATAAAGATCAAAAAATGCCCGAAGATTTTCAAATTAGAGGCTTATATCCTCACCGGTTAACTCAGTTTACCGCTAAAGGGAAAATTTTTGCAGCAACCTGTCGAGTAATTCTCTTTTTGTATAACTACGAAAAATATAGTAGCTATTGGCCAGAGGTCGCCTATCTTTTGAATGATTTACACGATGCTCAAACTATTATAAGATCGAATAATCCTGATTATTCTTTGGGACAAAATCGCTATAGTGGTCATCTAGAACAACAATTTAAAGGGGTTAAAAGTTACTTGGAAAGTCAGAAAAATTCTGGCAAATCAGGTTCTTTAGAGGAAATTAGAAACAGAATTGTCACTGATATATTCAAAATACTTCGCGGCGACAAAGTGTAAGCTGCCAGCAAAAATAAATTCAGAACGATTTTGCGCCGTTTCAGCGATCACTAAAATTGTTAAGAATTGTACAACCCTCTTGTTATAAGGCTTTTTATGTCATGAAACCTTAAAATGAGAATTGCTGGTAAGCTGCCCACCCACTTAAATTACTTGTTGAGATGAGGCACTCTTGCAACAGTAAAGGGATTGGGGGAGATTCAGCCAATCTAAGGATAGGGGGGTGAAAATGCGTCTTAGCTTAAAACCCCAGACCCTGCACCCTAACCCCACCAACAAACTTTTTCAGCAGACCCTAATTAATACCAATTATCCATCGACCGGAAAATTGAGGCATCGGGGAACACAGTGGGATTACCACTAGCGTCGATTTTTTGCCGTAATTCTCGCAGTTGTTGATTGCCGATGAGAAAATCACTTTCTACTAATTGATAGGGCAGTACATTATTATCTAAAGCATACACTGCCGTGATGCCAGCAGCTACCCCAGAGGACCACTCGAAGGAATGGACACGATAGGCGGCCGCGGCAATATGACTGAGAGCGATACTTTTACCCGCTATCAGTAAATTATCGATTTTTTGGGGAATTATAGCCCTTAAAGGGATCTCGAAGGGGTAAGCTTGGCCCTGTCCCTGTCTTTCTCCTGCTTTTTCTGTATTACCCGGTTTTTCGGGGGGATGTTCCGTCATGCAGGGATGAAAATCAATCGCATAGTGACCGATACCGACGGAATCGGGGTAAATAGTCGATCGCTTGCGTTTAACGGCCTGATCGGGGGATAATGTGCCATCAAGCACGGAAAATCCCTCTAATCCTGCCAAGGTGGCAATTAAGCGCCGATATTCTGCCGGAGAAAGATTTTGACGATAGAAATCGCTTTGAAAATTTTGTCGGGAAATATCGATTTCTGTGACGGTAAAACCAGTGGGGAAAGTCAGGGAAGGACGACCGATAATCCGTCTTGCTTCCCGAATATAGGGATATTTTGACAAACCGTGGGCAGTTCCCATGGGAGAATCAAAACCGGACAGATAACGGTTATTCAAATGGGGAACTTTTACCCCGTCCCCTAACTGGGAATCGGTGGTTCCTTCTACTAGCCAATAATAGTAGGAAATGGCGTGTTCTTCGCCCCTGGCGAGGGTTTCTGTGCGTAATCCTCCCATCCATCCCCCCGGAGATAACTGTCCTAACTCTTGCAACTGTTCACGGGTGTAGATAAAGTTATCCTTTGCAGTCCCCGGACGATAATCATTTCCCCAAGTCCAATTCTGCATGGAGATATCCCCCGGGACGGGTTCGGTAAAAGTAATTCCCCCAAAGGTTTTCTCTTTACCCAGTTGTGGACTCCAAATACGACGATAGGTGAAAACTAGGTCAAAATCGGCTAATCGCGGCAATTCATAGCTAAAATAGGGGGCATAGCGTTCATAATAAACGGGTTTCTCGTGGGTTTGTGGTTTTTCTGTTTCCTCCATGGCGAAGGTATAGGTAAAGCCTTGGGTACAGTAGGGGTCGCCAGTGACGCTAGAGGAAGAAGGTTCGAGATAACTGCGCTTATCGACACCTAAACGGTAGGGAATATCTGATAATCCGATGATTTCCCCGGTTTCGGTCGCTTCAATCACATACCAATCTGCTAATTGATTCGGTTGGGAGGATTTGGAGACAAAACGGAGGATTTTTTTATCAAAACGGGGAGAATTTTCGTAGCGATAGATATCCTCCATTTTTTGCGATAAAAACTCGGTATTTAGGGGAGGAGTACCTTTTGCGGGACTATGTTGAATGGCAATTACACTGGTAATCTGTTGACCGGTGCCGCGATTGGGTAAAGTTTCAATATTTAATTCTTTGACTACCGTGGAGGGAAACCATTTCAGGGTTCCTTTACCTTTTTTGGCAGCGTCTTCTAACTGTTGAAATAATAATTTATGTCCGTCAAAAGGGAAAAAACAAGACCCACTTACCCAACATTCCCCGGGGTTTTGTTTGCCGTAATGTTTTCTAATTCTTTCCCTAAATTCTAGATAACCTTTCGGGAAAAATAATTTTTCTCTTTGTGTCCGTCTTTCATCTAACGCTGAGGTTCCTTGAGAAGATATCTGTCCCCCCACCCAGTCGGTAATCTCGGTTAAACAGACGGTTTTTCCTAATAATAAGGCTTCGTAGGCCGCACCGGCACCGGCTAAACCACCACCCACCACCAGAATATCACAGCCGACGCTTTGATCCGGTTCTCGTGGGGGGGCTGCTAGGGTAAGGGGAGTGAAAGCTTGTAGGAGAAATAATCCCAGAGAGAGGGATTTAAGAGGAGTAAAGTGATGATTGAAAATTTTAGGGGACATTATTGACAAATATCAATGTTGTGGCTGAGAGTTTCCTCTTTCTTTGAAGAAGTAGCCAGGGCATCTGTTCCTGAAATCCTGATGTTTTTTTTGGGCGATATTGAGAACTTTGTAGCTTGATGCTGGCTTTTGAGAGATTATACACCTTCAAGCTGACAATCGATCGCTTTTCTGGAAATGTTTTGACAAAATAGAGACATTCTGACTCGGTGTCATTCCCTTTGTTATTCCCTGTCATCCTTCCTAGGTTAAATGCAAAACAAACCCGGGTAAGACATCTTCCCCAGATAAAATCGCAGGTAAATTAATAATTTCCACACCGCTATTTAGTCGGTAGATTTCCACCTGCTGCTGTTGAGGATTAATCAACCAACCCAAACGTAAACCACTGGCTAAATATTCGCGCATCTTTTCGCGTAAAGAGGTTAAGGAATCAGTACGAGAACGTAATTCAATCACAAAATCTGGGCATAAAGGTGGGAACTTTTCTCGCTCTTCTGCGCTCAAAGCTTCCCATCTTTCCCGTTTTATCCAAGCAACATCAGGAGAACGATATCCTCCCTTTGGTAAACGAAAAATTGTCGAAGAACTAAAGACTTTACCAGAATTACTTTGACGATTCCAAATCGTTACATCAGCAATTAAATCAGCTTCTCGATTACCACTATTTCCACCCACGGGAGGCATAATTAACAATTCTCCTTTTTGATTACGTTCTAAATTCCATGTTTGATTAGCCTGACAGAGATGATAAAATTGTTCATCGGTCAGATTAACTGTCTCGATATTTAACACTACCGTTTCCATAATCACTTCTCCTTTTTGCTACTTTATAAGAATGGCTATATCGGTGATTCATCTCAACCTATTTACCTAATTGACTCTCTAAAAATTCTCGCCAATCGGGATTAGTAGTGTCTAGGGAAATTAGATAGGGTTGTTCTTTTTCATGAAAAGGTTCTGTTTTCTCAATTTGGGCATTTAAAACCTCGATAGTAGCATCAGAAATATCGCCTTTTCTAGCGGCAATCCGTTGTTTTAAAACTTCTATAGGTGCGTGACAATGGACAATATGAAAAGGAATCTGTAAATTTTGGGCATAGGTTAATAAGGGTTCTCGCCAAGCAAATTTATCGTAGCGTGCATCGAGAATAACTGGATAACCTAAAGTTATTAAAATTCGGGCTAATTCCGCTAGTCTAGCGAAGGTTTTTTGACTCATTTCGAGACTATATATATCTAGACTTCCTGTTTGATTTAAGTCAATTCCAGCCAAATGTTTGCGAACTGCATCGGAACGAATCTGAATAGCATTAAGATTTTTAGCAATTACTTTCCCTATGGTACTCTTACCCGATGCAGAAAATCCCGACATCAGAATTAATCTCGGTTTCTGCGGTTGGGTGTACTGCCAAGCTAATTGATAATAATCCTGTGCATTGGCTTTAATTTTCTCAGAAAAACTGTCACCATCAAGCAGAAAACTATTGACTTTTGCCCTCACATACGCTTGTCTAGTCAGGTAGAGAGGCAAGACTTTTAAACCCTCCCAGTCGGCGGTTTGTTCTAGATAAGTATTGACAAATAAATTAGCGAAATCTTCTCTCCCCCTAGCGGTTAAATCCATCGCTGTAAAAGCAATATCATACATGACATCAACGAAGCGAAAAGATTCATTAAATTCTATGCGATCAAATAATTGTATTTCTCCCTGCCACTGACAGATATTATTTAAATGTAAGTCGCCGTGACATTCGCGAATCATCCCTTTTATTTGTCTTTCCTCTAACCAATCTCGGTGTTCTGCGAAGAATTTATCTGTATAAGCTTTTGTTTCATCGTATTGTTTTTGGGTTTGGACAAAATTAATATATTTCTCGGTTTGTTGGTAGTTTTCATCAAAAGCTTGTTTAACAATTTCCAAATTGCCAAACTGAGTAATATAGGAATTAGTCACAGCTTGCCGATGAAATTGCGCCACTTTTTCAGCCAAAGACTCGATCGCTTTTTCCGTTATTTCTCCCCGTTCAAAAATTTTACTCAGTAAACATTCTTGGGGAAACTGATTCATTTTTAAAATGTATTCTATCACTTTTCCTTTGCCATTTAAACTTATGCTACCCTGTTCTTCATTAATTGACAAAACTTCCAGATAGATATTAGCGGCAACTTTTTTATTTAACTCTAGTTCCTGTTCTAGATAATATTTTCTCTTTTCTAAAGTGGAGAAATCCAAAAAATTATAATTAACTGGTTTCTTGACTTTATAGGCATAATCTCCTGTCAAGAATATAATTGAAGCATGGGTTTGGATAATTTCAACGGGAATTTTGACAGAATGAGAATAAAAGTCGGGATTTTTTAATTCTTCGATTAATCGGTTGCTATCCATAGGGAGAATTCCTCCGGGGTACATCTCATTTTTGTCAATTTACTAAGTTAGAATTTTTAAAGGGAAAATCTCTGCTAAAATCGGGGTTTATTTCTGATTTTATCACTCAATCTAGTCCCTTGAGGCTTTCTACTCCCCAAACCCCTTGGGGAGTACAGGACTTCGCGACCCACGCGCGTGGTTTTAGATGTCCGTGGAGAAAGTGCCTCCCCTAAAGGTCAGAAAGCATTAGCTTTGCAAGTAGGATGCTTATAGACGGTTGCCCGTACATTTGTATTAGTTTGTTGCTGATAGTCGGTATTTCTGCAAATGTGAGATGCAGCAGGTCTAAATTAATGAAAACTGCATCATGCAGGATGAGAGCTTTGCCAACTCAGCTTTAAGGGACTTGCGGGAATTAGGGATGCAGTTGGTTTTAGATAATTTTGATGCCGGCTATTCCTGATTAAGTTATATTTATAAATACACCTTCGACAGTTTGAAGATCGATCGATCAAACCTTTATCCAATCTTTACCATCAAAAACCAAGCATTTAGCCATGTTATCGACTATGATCAGCCTAGAGCAGAATTTGAATTTACGAGTTATTGTCGTTATTGCCGTCGGAGGAGAAAGTTTACAACAGTTGGACACTTGCCCACGTCTCGATTGTTAAGAAGTACAATGGTTTTGGCTGACTCGGACTTTGAACCCCGAAGATGTGACACAATTGCTGTTAAGTAACTGTTCCGAATTACCCCCAACACTTTATTGAGAAAATAAATTAACTTAAAGACGAATAAGCCATAGCTTTTGAAAGAACATATTAACTTATATTTTTAGTTTTGTCGAGGTGCTGAAAAAATGATTAATGGTTCATCCAATTCCCGTTATCTCCTGATTGTGGAAGATCCTCAAGGTAGAAGAACAATTACCCTAGAGGACATGAAATATTCTCTTGGTCGTAAGTCTGATAATCAAATTGTTCTTCGCTCCAAACACGCGTCTCGCTATCATGCGACTTTAATTAAAAAGAGTATTGATAGCCAAAAATTTTCCTATTGGATTCTTGATGGTGATTTAGAGGGAAATAAAAGTCATAATGGCATTTATGTAAATGGGTCTAAATGCTTAATTCATGAATTAAAAGATGGTGATTTAATTAACTTTGGCTGTGATATAAATGCCAGTTTTCATTTAATAGCCAGTCAAGCAAAAATAGAGCGAGAATCAGTTGAAAGTCTAGGACAGTTACAAGGGAACCCTACGGAAAATGAAACCCATTCTAGCGATAATGACCCCCATGCAAAAAGTACCTTAATTCTCCATCAAGCTCCATCGCAAATCATAAGTTTTAATAGCAAGATTCAAGAGGAATATTCTTCGGTTGTTTTCACGGATTTACCTAACCGTTCTCTCTTTAATGAATACCTCTCAAGTGCTATTAATAATGCCCAGAAAAATAATAAACTGATCGGGCTGTTATTATTGGATGTAGGTTGGCTAAAAAATTTCAACAATCAACTAGGTTATCGACTGGGAGATAAACTATTAAAAATCTTAATTGAACGTTTAAGAAAAAGTTTGCGATCAGAGGATATGGTCGCCCATTGGAGAGGGTACGAATTTATTATCCTGCTGCCACAAATTAATGCTGCTAATGATCTAGGAAAAGTTAGTCAAAGAATTATTAAAACCCTAGAAAGTAATTACGAAATCGACAATCACTCCCTGGCCGTGCGACTAAGTTTAGGTTCAGTTATCTATCCCCCCGACGGCACAGACAGGAAAGAAATATTACAGAAACTGGAGGAAAATTTAGTAGCAGTCAAAAATAATATAAATAATAACTCCCAGATAGATTCAGTTAATGTTCCCCCTAAAAATACTCGTAGTTCTAAAGTTGAATATTTTCTCTATCAGGCAATCAGAAATAATGAATTAGCTCTTTACTATCAACCGCAAGTTAATATCACTCAGGGGCAAGTGGAAGGATTGGAGGTATTATTGCGCTGGTTACACCCTCAATTCGGATTAATCCCCCCTAGTCGTTTTTTACCCTTAGTCGAAGAAAGCGAGTTAATGCTTGAGCTTAATCGTTGGGTGCTAAAAAATGCCTGTCAACAGGCACAAATATGGCAGCAGCGGGGATTATTATACACTCCCATCTCGATCAATCTGTCCCCGCACCAATTGCGCGATCCCCAGTTGCTCACCACCCTCAAAGAAGTCTTGACTGAAACCAAAATCGGGCCTTTCTTTCTGGAGGTGGAAATAACCGAGACAAGTTTACTGGAAAATAGCCGCGAAACTGGTCGAATTCTTGGGGATTTGCAGAAATTGGGTGTTAGTATTACCCTCGATGATTTTGGCAGCGGTTACGCTTCGATCGCCTATCTCGGTCAATTTCCCGTCAAAAAACTGAAAATAGAGCAGTCTTTAACAAAAAAACTGACTGATGCTCCCCAAGATACCCGTTTTATCTCGTCATTGCTGGCGATAGCGAAAAGTTTTAACTTAATAGCGATCGCCAAGGGAGTAGAAACCCAACAACAATTAGAAATCCTGCAAGAATTAGGTTGTGAGAGAATGCAAGGCAATCGCATCAGTTCTCCTCTAGCAGTGGAGGAAATGACTAAATTTCTCCACACCCACCGCACCCTCTCAGTTGGGGATTAGGAGTTAGTCCTGATGAAAAAATTTTCACCAGCACAGATGAAAGAGGTTTCTTTCCCCACACCCTCTTTCCAGTCAGGAGACAGGAGACAGCTTTTGTGTATTCTCCCCACTTGCCACTTTCCACTGATAACTGATAACTGATAACTGATAACTGATAACTGATAACTGATTTTGGCCACTGATTCCGGTATGATCTGAACAGAATATCTAGTATCAAATACCTACTCATTCTAGCGTAAGGCTCTCGCCGAACCTGTCAGCAGCAGAAATTTGTGGCGGCGGGGTACTGCTGGATCCAGAGTCTGGTTTAATTACATACTATAGGGTTAACAATTAGTTGTGTATTTAGAGGGAAACTATGGCCAATAAGCCAGAGCGCGTGGTTCTAATCGGTGTAGCTGGGGACTCCGGTTGTGGGAAATCTACTTTTTTACGTCGTTTGACCGATTTATTCGGGGCCGAGTTTATGACAGTGATCTGTTTAGATGACTACCATTGCCTCGATCGCAAACAGAGAAAAGAGGTGGGTGTCACCGCACTCAATCCGAAAGCGAATAACTTTGACCTAATGTATGAGCAGATTAAAGCTCTCAAGGAAGGTCAAGCCATTAATAAACCTATTTATAATCATGAAACGGGGATGATCGATCCCCCCGAAATCATCGAACCGAATAAGGTAATCGTGATCGAGGGACTGCACCCCTTATATGATGAACGAGTCCGGGCCCTATTAGATTTCAGCGTTTATCTCGATATTAGCGATGAAGTCAAAGTTAACTGGAAAATTCAACGGGATATGGCCGAGCGCGGTCACACCTATGATGATGTGATGGCGGCCATTAATTCTAGAAAACCCGATTTCAGTGCCTATATCGATCCCCAAAGACAGTACGCTGACGTGGTGATTCAAGTGCTGCCCACCAAATTACTTGAAGATCACGAAAGTAAATTACTGCGGGTCCGTTTAATCCAGAAAGAAGGGGTAGAAAACTTTGAACCCGCTTATCTGTTTGATGAAGGTTCCACCATCGATTGGCGGCCCTGTGGTCGTAAATTGACCTGCACTTATCCCGGTATTAAACTCTACTATGGTCCAGATGGCTTCTTGGGCAATGAAGTGTCGATTCTGGAACTAGATGGTCAATTCGATAACCTGGAAGAAATGATCTACATCGAAAGCCATTTGAGCAAAACTGGCACTAAATACTACGGTGAAATGACGGAATTACTGCTCAAACACAAGGATTATCCCGGTTCCACCAATGGTACGGGTTTATTCCAAGTATTGGTCGGTCTCAAAATGCGTGAAACCTACGAAAAACTAATGGCAGCCGAAGCAAAAGTGGCAGCGTCAGTCTAGTTTCTAGTTTTGACCGAACCGGCATCCTATATGGTTAGGGTGCCGGTTTTTTTTAATCTACTAATCCCGATCGCAGGGCCAGCACTGCCGCTTGAGTGCGATCATCCACAGAGAGTTTATTTAAGATATTGCGGACATGGGTTTTCACCGTGCCGATGGTGATATAGAGTCGGCTGGCAATCTGGGCATTACTACAACCCGCAACAATCAGATCGAGAATTTCTAGCTCTCGTTGCGTTAGGGGCGCATTTTCCAATAATTGACGATATTCTGGGTCAAGGCCGTGAATTGCCACTGTTTTCGACCTGGCAGCCCCACCCACGGGAACTGTTTGGCGCACTTGTTGCAGGATAATATTGGCGATCGCAGGATCGATCCAGGGATTGCCTTCCCAGGTGCAATAAATCGCCTCGATTAATTTGTCGACGCTGGTATCCTTCATACAGTAGGAATCAGCCCCAGCAGCAAAAGCCGCTAAAACCTGTTCTGGGGTTTTGTGCATGGTTAGGATCAGGATTTTCGTGGCCAAGCTGTCTTCGCCCCGATTTTGTTGGAAGCGTCGCACTAACTCGATCCCATCGATCATGGGTAAACCTATATCGATGATCGCTACATGGGGTTTGGTCTCCTCTAGCAGTTTCAGTCCCTGTAATCCACTGATCGCTTCCCCTACGACTTGAATTCCCTCCCGATGCTGGAGAGCCGCCACTAACCCCATGCGAGTTAAATCGTGATCCTCTACAACGACAACCCGCACTATATTCATATTTTTTGACGAGTTTTGCCGAATTGGACGTTGCTTTGCTAATTTTGAATTTTGGATTATTAGAGTCCCCCCCAACATTGACTTCACTCCGTTCTCCCTTTCTTGAATTCCACTTTCTTATCTTCATCCGGCAATTTCCTTTTTCCAGTTGATTTTATTTCTACTTACGAAAAGTAAGGCCTGCCAAGATACTTAAATCCCCCTCAAATCTACCTAAATCTACACTTTACCGTTCGGAGCTTGGTCTTTACCCTTCCATTATAACATCGTTTAAATCTCGATTAGGTAAAGATTTAACAGGAATAAATTTTCGAGCTGCTTGGGTTTTAAGAGAATAAAACCAAGCTCTGGTTCATTTAGTTTTTTTAGACTATCTCAACACAAATCTTTTAAGTAAACAAAAAGATCTATCTGGGGATTAACTAAGATTAATTAAGCTGAATAATAGCATTTAACTATATAGCGTTTCCTAAGCTAGTGAGGTACACCTGTTTTTCTTCCCCTTTGCCTTTTGCCTCTTGCCTTTTGCCTAAAACCCATAACTTTTGTACCTCAGCAGACTGAAAAACGCTATAGATAAGCTAAGACGCATTTAACCCGCTTATTCTTAGATTAGCCGAACCTCCCCCAATCCCTTGACTGTTGCCTTTTGCCGTTCGGCTGAGCTCACGGCCGAAGCCTCTTGCCTCGTCTCAACAAGCAATTTAAATTAGGAACAGCTTAAAAGCAAATCCTAATCATTGTCTTCCTTGATGTTATGCCCATATGCCATTTCGGTCTATTTGTCAATAGTGATCTTACCCATTTTCCCCTTGGCCGTCACCTCCAATTAGATTGAGGCGGAATTTTTCCCCACTGTGGCAATCCAGATAAAAATGGTGTCAGTGGGGAAAAAGCTCACCCCTAGTATTCCTGTAAAAAAATTAATTCAGCTGGCGTTACCGCTCCTTTTTCCGTAATGATAGCGGTGATTAAAGCGGCCGGAGTAACATCGAAGGCAGGGTTATAAAAGTTAACATTTCTAGGGCAAAGGGTAGTGGTTCCCACCTGATAAATTTCGGCACTATCGCGCTGTTCGATCGGGATACCCGTACCATCCTTAAGGGAAAAATCCACCGTCGATAGGGGGGCAGCCACATAAAAAGGCAGATTATGAGCTTTTGCCACCACTGCGAGGGAATAGGTGCCGATTTTGTTGGCCGTGTCCCCATTGGCCGCAATGCGATCGGCCCCAACGATCACCGCATCGATCAGTTTTTGCTGCATACAGTGGGCCGCCATGCTATCGGTGATCACGGTGACGGGAATTCCCTCCCGCGCACATTCCCAAGCGGTTAATTTTGCCCCTTGCAACCTTGGCCGGGTTTCGTCTGCATACACTTGTATTAATCTTCCCGCCGTCCAAGCGGAACGAATTACCCCTAAAGCAGTACCATAACTGGCCGTGGCCAGGGAACCAGTATTACAGTGGGTTAAAATTGTCAGTTTTTCCGGTTGCTCCGGCAGCGTCAATAAACCATGGCGACCGATCGCCCGACAGGTTTCCACGTCTTCTTTTTGAATATTGTGGGCAGTTTCCAGGAGATTTTTGGTAATTACTGCCACTTCTGGGCCACTTTCCCGGGCCACTTTTAGCATTCGCTCGATCGCCCAGAATAAATTCACCGCCGTGGGCCGGGTTTGCGCTAATCGATCGGCTATTCTAGTTAAATCAGCCAGAAATTCCTCTTTCTGGTTGGTTTTAATTTCCTGCGCTCCTAAAACCATACCGTATGCAGCCGCTACCCCGATCGCCGGAGCACCACGGACAATCATCGTTTCGATCGCCCGGGCCATGGCTTCACTGCTGGTGATCTCAACTTCCCCATACTCCATGGGTAAACGGGTTTGATCGATCAGCCAAACTTTGTTATCTTGCCAACGCACGGGATAGATTGAGTTATTCTCGGCATTGTTTGTGGTCATAATTAGTAATCTCCGTAATAGTTGCAAAATTTTGGTTTTTTTGAAGAGGTCTAGTCTCGTGCGCTCTAGTTACTTTAAGCGATCGAGCTTGGATTCTGGTCATAGCTAGATTCGGGTTTAATCTTATACATCCCGAATTTTATCCTTTATATTCTTGTCTAAGTTTTTGGACTCTTTCTATCTATTTTTCGGTCGGTTGTAGAGTTTTTTTTGCGGGTGATTCTCAAGCGTTCGGCTATTCTTGCCACTGTGGCCACACTTAACACTATACCGGTTCTTTCTAGGAATAGTTTCGATAGTTCGGCTAGAGTTGCGTCATTATTTTCCTCAATCAAATCACCGAGGGCGATCATCTGTTCTGGCGTAAGTTTTAAATGACGGCCACATCGATAAGTCTTCGGTCGAATATCTCCCGTTTCTCGAGATTGCTTCAAAAGCTTTTGTACGAAACTTAAGGTTACGCAGAATCTTTTCGCTAATTGTCTTTGAGAGATGGGTTCGTTATAATAACAGTCTAGGATTTTCTGACGGAACTCTACTGGATAGGGTTTCATTTTTTTTACAATTTAGCTATCGATAACATTATACTCATTGAAGACATTATGCTGCTGGGTCGATTGTACCCAGTAATCAGTAGTTCAAAAGTCAATACAAGTGCTTTAGGGTAAAGGTTTACTGATTTTTTTGGGCAGGAAGTTCGGGAATAAATAAAAATAATTTCCTGTCTCCTGACGGCGGACAATTGATGTTTAAGTACCTAAGCAAAATTAATTACACATATCTAACCACCTCTTGCCTCTTGCCTTTTGCCTTTTGCCTTTCTTCACTAGGAAATTTATTTTACACGACTACTTACTTTTCCGCTTGTCTTCTTGCTGCTAATTGGTCTAAAATTTCGGCGTGAACTTGGCGAGTAATTGGATAAAAATAAGCAAGAATTAAGCTAATGATCAGAAAAAATGCCGGTAAAGGCGCAATTGCTAGGCGAATTGCTATTAAAGCACTATCCGGCTGCAGGGGAATTGCTTCTCCTGGTATTCTTGGTTTAAAACCCGATGTTTCTAGAGCAATACCGACAAGAAATAACCCCAAAGCTAAACCAATTTTTTGTAAAAGTACCATAAAAGCATAAAAAATACCTTCTCGACGTTTTCCTGTTTCTAATTCGTCTAATTCAATCACATCAGGAACCATTGACCAAGGAATTAAATAGGCCACAGATACGCCAAATCCCGCCAAAACTGCCAAAATATACATTAAAGTTATTTCTCCTGGTTGGAGCAAAAATAAACCAATTTGGGCGATAATCCAGACAGTCATCCCTAAAAAATAGACTATCTTTTTGTCTAATTTCTGACTAACTGCTTGCCAGAAAAATAACATCACTAAAGCTGTTCCCTGTACTGCTAAAGCGACTAAACCCGATTCTGCTTCCGATAGCCTCATGTAGCTGACGACGTAGTAAACCAAAATTGAGGCGGTTAATTGTACTCCTAACCAAGCACAAAGATAGATGCCAATAACGTATAAAAAGGGACGATTACCAAAAACTATTTTTAATTGTTCTTTCAGGGGAATAGTTTCAGTATTATTATCCGCTTCTCTCTGTTTAATTGCTGCGCTATCCTTGAGATGATTTTCAGTTTTACCATAGTAAATAGTTAAACCAGAAACTATCCCTTGTATTCCTAATAAAATTGTGGAAATAGCGATAAAGTCTCTGGGATTTCCCCCAATTTTTCCTACTCCATAGACCAAGGAAAGCGCACCAATAACTATAAAAGCAATTGCCAAAACTTTTTTCTGAGCGGGATTGAGAATCGCTTTTGCTCCTCGTTCTTGTAAAACTAAAGCGCACCAAATAACTGCTATAATTGAGATTAAAGCACAAACTACACCTAACAATAAAAAAGCTTTATGGAGATCATTGGCATAGGAGGATGAGACGAGAATATAGAGAATTAATGAGAGAATGCTACCCCCGATCGAAAAGGCAAAACGAAAACTATTTAAGCGGGTTCTCTCATTATAATCATAAGTTAATTCAGGGGTGAGCGCCTGGTAGGGAAGATTGACTACCGTGTAGGTTAAATTAAAAATAATGCCGATAAAAATATAATATAAAAATAACCATAATTGGTTATTGGTCGGGATTAACCACAGTAAAAAATAGCTAATTCCGAAGGGAATCGACCCCAATAACATCCATGGTAAGCGACGACCCCAGATAGTACGAGTTTGATCGCTCCACATACCAATGATCGGATCGTTAATAGCGTCGAAAATTCTCACCACCATCAGCACACTACCGGCTAATCCTGCCGATAATCCTGCCACATCAGTGAGGAAAAATAGCAGGTAAAATACTGAGATATTGGCAGTGATAGCTGGTCCTAAATCGCCAGCACCATAGGCGATTTTTGTGGTTAAATTGAGTTTTTCATAACTTAAATGAGCCATAAACGCAATTACAGAGATTAAAATAAGCTTAACTGTTCTGGGGGCATTGTCAACCTTTTTCACCCAATATCCAAGAGGTCTAATTATTTTAAGGCCATGGTAATTAAACCCTGTTGACCGAGAAGAATTTCCCGCAGCAGCGTACAAATTCCCACCCAAATAATCGGAGAAATGTCAACTCCTCCCAAGGGGGGTATGAGTTTACGCACGGGGATTAAAAAAGGTTCTGTTGGCCAAGCAATAATATTAAAGGGAAAGCTATTTAAATCTACCTGTGGATTCCAAGTCAGCACGATCCGTAAGATAAACAAAAGGGTCATCAACCCTAAGATAATTCCCAATGTCCAAATTAATGCGATCGCTGTGTCCATAGTCTCCAATCCCGTCTTTTTTACCGATTATTTTCCCTACAATATAACAGTTTTTGTCTCATAATCGCCCCAGCACCCTGCCAGTTATTCTTGTCAACCTCCCAGGTAAAAATGCCGCCAATAAAAAGTCCCCATAGGGCTTGACAAATCAGCCAGACTTGACTTATACTTTTCTTATAATGGGAATCCGTGCCGACTTGGAGACCCTCTCTTTTCAGTCCAGATAACGACCATCTTTTGCTGACCTCAGAAGTAACTTAAAGATGACAGAATTTCGCATCGAGAAAGACAGCATGGGAGAAATTCCCGTACCTACCGATAAACTTTGGGGAGCGCAGACCCAAAGATCCCTACAATACTTTAGTATCGGTGATAATCTCATGCCCCGGGAGATGATCGGGTCCTATGCCATTCTCAAAAAAGCCTGTGCGATTGTCAATCAGCAAAAAAATCGTCTCAGTCAGGAGAGAAAAAACCTTATCTGTCAAGTCTGCGATGAAATTTTAGCCGGACAACACGCAGATAACTTTCCCCTCTACGTTTGGATGACGGGAAGTGGCACTCAGTTTAACATGAACATCAACGAAGTCATCTCCAATCGTTGTAGTCAACTGACGGGGAATCCTCTGGGGAGCAAAACCCCCGTGGATCCTAACGATCATGTTAATATGTCCCAATCGACTAATGATTCCTTTCCCTCGGCCATGTATATTGCCGTTGCCTTGGCAGTCAAGGAAAAATTAATTCCCAGTCTGCAACTATTACGGAATAGTCTCGATGAAAAGGCGCAATTATGGGCAAATATAGTTAAAATTGGTCGCACTCACCTACAGGATGCCACCCCTTTAACCCTCGGACAAGAATTCTCCGGTTATGTGGGTTTATTGGATGATGGCAGCGATTGGCTAGAAAAATGTCTAGAAAAAGTCTATCGTTTATCCTTGGGAGGAACTGCCGTCGGTACGGGAATTAATGCTCCCCCAGATTTTGATCGAGATGTGGCTGCCGAAATCGCTAATCTGACCAAATTACCCTTTATTACGGCTCCTAATAAGTTTACCGTGCAAGGTTCCCACGATGCTCTGGTTTTCTTGAGCGGGGGACTGAAAACTATCGCTAGTTCCCTCTATAAAATTGCTAATGATATCCGTTTACTTAGCTGTGGTCCCCGTTGTGGAATCGGAGAATTACAGCTGCCGGAAAATGAACCGGGTTCTTCAATTATGCCGGGGAAAGTTAATCCCACCCAATGCGAAGCTTTATCGATGATAGCAGTGCAGGTGATGGCTAATGATTTAGCGGTGACGATGGGAGGCGCCGGAGGACATCTGGAAATGAATGTCTATAAACCGCTGTTGATTCATAATCTCATGCAGTCTATCCGGCTGCTCACTGATGGTTGCAGTAATTTCTGTCAGTTTTTGGTTAAGGGGATGACTGCTAATCAAAAACAAATTGAGACTTTTTTAAATCAATCCTTGATGCTGGTGACTGCCTTAAGTCCCGTGATTGGCTACCAAAAGGCTGCCTACGTCGCTCATTATGCCCTAGAAAAGGATTTAACTCTGAAAGTGGCAGCCTTGCAACTAGGATACATCGAGGAAGCGGATTTTGATCGCATTGTTGACCCCGCTAAGATGGTCAATCCCTACGTTGCCGATGGTTAATTCTCTGAAGGGATAACTGCCACAAAAATCAGAGGTCGCAGGAAGGCACAGATTCCCACTATACATATAAGTATATGGCAAGCGGCGGGATTTGTCAAGCCCCGCCGGTCAAAATTTCCGCTAAACTTGGCTAATGATAGCGAAGAAAACAAAGAGAAAAACCATAAATGCCCCTGCCATGCGGAAGAAGGATTTAGGAAGATTAATAACTTTCTCCAGTTTCAAGAAACCCACCAGAAAATAAGCGGCGATTGCCAGGAGAATCGGGATAACTAAGCGCAAGATTGTGCCAAGGGGACCAGAGAAAAATTCACCGATTTTATAGCGGGGTGTATTTTCTTCCGCGTGAGGAGGAATAGTTACACTTGTCCAAGTTTCTCCCCCATCGGTGGAACGAAAAACTGTAGTTTTAGCGCCACCAAAACCGAATAAAGTTCGATCTTGAGCGTAATTAGGAGAAAACTGGACGGAAATACCAGAAGAAGGGATACTATGAATTTTCACTAGAGGTATTTTAGGATCACCAATTGATTTAAAAGTTTCTCCTCCATCGGTAGATTTAAACAAACCATCTCCCTGTAAACTAACTATTACCGTGCGATCATTGGCATAATCAGGAGAGATAGCAATGGTTTCTACTGATGCCTGAGGATTAAACCCCGGTTTCTCTAATTTTGTCCAACTTTTAGCCCCATCTTTGGTGACAAACAAACCAGAAATTGTCCCAGCAAAAATAGTTCCATCACTGGGATAATTGGGAGACATTGCCAACTGCACATTAGAGGTTTTTGATAGGGGTGTTCCTTGGCTGACATTTTTCCAAGTTAGTCCACCATCAACACTTTGATAAATACCCTCTTTTCCCGTGACAAACAAAGTTTTATCCTTAGCAAAATCAGGGGAAGCTACCATGGCAGGGGCATAATTACCGGAAATTCTGCCCACTTCACTGATATTTTTAACCGTATTTCCTCCATCAGTAGAACGAAATATTCTACCCTGCTGATTGGTGAGAAAAAGAGTTTTATCCTTGGCAAAATCTGGGGAAGGAACTATCCTCGGACCGCGGACTTTCTGATCGATTTCGATAATTTTCCAGAAATCACCACTGTTATCGGATTTGGCAAATTTATTGCGTAAAAACCCCGCAAAAATAGTTCTATCTTCTCCATAGTTAGGAGAAAAGGCAATGTCAAAGAAACGCCGGGGATCTTGTCCTGATTCTTCGGGATCTTTACCAAGTCGATAAACCTCTAAACCGCGATTAATTGGAGTCCAAGTTTCCCCTTTATCCCGACTGATGAAGATATTGCCTACATAATTAGCCATGACGACAGTGGCATCCTGGGCATAATTAGGAGAAACCGCCATGGCGATAACTGTTGCCCGGGCTAACGTTTCTATTTCCTGCCATTGTTTGCCGCTATCTGTGGTTTTAAATAAGCCATTAAATCCCCCTAAAAACATCGTATCTTGAACTATTTTTAAATCCATAAAATGGGGAACCTTATAATCATCAGCCTGTTTATCTTTGGTTAAACCCTCGCTCATTTTTGTCCAACTTTTGCCCCCATCTTGAGAAACATACATTCCGTCATACCAAGTGATGGCATAAAGGCTTGAATTTTGGGCATACTGGGGAGAAATAACGATGTCTTCGATGATTTTATCCTTAATTCCTTCGTTAACAGCTTGGAAGGTTTTACCATCATCAACGGTTTTAAAAATACCTGCTTCTTTTGTGCCGACAAAAAAGGTTTTATCCCTGTCTAAATTAGGAGAAAAAGCAATTGTATCTACTGCCCCCATATTAGCAGGTAAGGGGAGATTCTGCCAAGTTTTTCCCCCATCGGAGGAACTGTATAATTTACCCTGTTCATCCCCGAAAAAAATGCGATCAGGATTGCTGGGAGTAATAGCTAGAGAGGTTATCAGTGCCGTGGTGGGGAAAATATTTGACCAATTTTTACCACCATCTTCGGTTAAATAAACTCCTTTTTCTAATCCCACTGCTGCTGCTATATTGGGATCGGAAGGGGCAATTTCTACGAAGTTAATAAAGTTAGTTTCTAAACCCTGATTAACTTTCTGCCAAGATTCCCCCGCATCTTCACTTTTATAAATACCATTGGACTTTGAAGCTAAATAGAGAATATTTTTATTGAGGGGAGATAGGGATAGGGAACTTAATTCCCCCGTATAATCTAAACCTTGAATTAATCTTGTCCAGTTGCTGCCTCCATCCCTAGACTTATAAAAGTTATTTCGCACTAATATATATACCGTATTATCTGTCTGGAAATCGGGAGAAACTTCCAATTGACTAATCACATCATGGGGACGATGGGCAAAAGCGGGATTACCCCAAAGACAAAAAACTGTAGCGATTATCAATAAAATGAGATTAAACTTGTGGGCGCATCTCAGCAAACTTTGGCGATTAATCATAGTTAAACTGCTAATATCGAGGATAAAAATTGACCTAATCTAGCAAAGGGCGATCAAAATTTGACCAAGGGTTCTGTAAGAGTATAGACGAAAATGGCGATTATAACCATTACTAAAATCGGGCTTATTTGCTATCAGCATAGATCAGAACCAATCTCTACACTTTGATTATTGTAGAGACTCATTGCCTTTTGTAACCCTTGTTTGAGACCAAGTTCGATCGCTTTTCTGGACAAGTCTAACACTTTCAAGATCACTTGGTTTTCTTGGGGGGTGAATCGGCCTAAAACGTGGGAAATTGTCGCTTTTTCGGTTGATTTACCGATTCCTATGCGTAAACGAGCGAAGTTTTCCGTGCCAACGTGGGCAATCATTGATTTAATACCGTTGTGTCCGCCAGCCGATCCCGATAGACGGATTCTCAACCGGCCTAGGGGCAGATCCATATCATCGTAAATGACTAAAATCGACTCTGGGGCTAGTTTATACCAGTCCAGAACCGATCGCACCGATTGCCCAGATCGATTCATATAGGTTTGGGGTTTCAAGAGACGAATTTTGCCCGGGAGAGAACCGTCACCCTCGGCAATAAAACCTTGAAATCGCTTGTTTTCCTGCCAAGATAGCCCCCAATCCTGTGCTAATGAGTCCACAGCTTCAAAACCGATATTATGACGGGTGCGATCATATTTGGGTTCGGGATTGCCCAAACCGATAATTAGTTGAGGAATGATTAAATTAGGGGTTTTATCGGAATTCATAGGGAGAAATCGGGCTTTTAACCATGACCCGACTCTTATTATCCCCGAATTAGCACTCCGAGCGCTGGAACAAAGTTTCTAGATAAACCTTGGCACAGCTATTTTGCTCCTCAAAATTCATCCTTTCGGAGGATTGACAATTAAGTAGAAAAAATGATAAAGCCGCCGTAAACACACCATCTTGATCCCAACCGGGGTGGGTTTCTAGATATTGTTGTAGGGATTGGTGGAGGATTTCGGGGATTTCTGCCAAGATACTGACTGATGTATTCATATCGTTTACCTCTGAATCTGAAGTGGGGAAATCCCTGACTGGTGCAGTGGACAGTAAGGACTATTGTGAGCCAAGTTGGGGGGAGTTGCAATATTACCAGATGTAAAGGAATGCTTTAGAAAAACTTAATATTTACGATCAAATAAGGGTTAGAGCTAGATTTTATTTACTCAACTTAACAGTAACTCAGTATCTATCGATGGGAATTTTGACAATCAAGATTAATTTTTTCTCGAAGCAAGTGCCGATTCTATCGCTGTTGCCTGTGGAAAAGTCTGGGTAAACTGTGGAAAACGTGGGATTGAGTGGGGAAATACTGGGGAATGTATGGGGGAAAACATTGGGGAAAAATAAGATTTGCAAATTTTAGTCAGCAGTGCTGCTCAAGACTACTTAGGGTTTGCGGCAAAAAGTTTTTCGTGGGTGCAGGGTGTGGGGTGTGGGGTGTAGGCTTCGGCCGTGAGCTCAGCGTTCGACCGAGCTCACGCCGAGGTCCGAACGGGTGTAGGGTTTTACCGATTTTGAGGTAGTCAGTTACCTAATTTTCAGGGAAAAAGTCCAGGAATTTTACCCCCGATCACTCCAATGGTCAGCACTTTTTGAGGTCAAAAAAGTCTAAAAGCCTTATCTAACAAGGTTTTTAGATTTATTCAGCCAACCCTACTTAGGCGCTCTTGCCAGAGTACCTTTTCTAGCTGAATGCTGGCTGCTATGCTTTCACCACCAATACTGAACAGGTAGCTTCTGCCACCACGAGACTACTAACAGAATCTTCGATCACCCGTTGAACTCCCGTTAATCCCCGGCTGCCGATCACGATCAGATCAGCATGATAGATATTAGCTAAACGAATAATTTCCTCCGCTGGATCGCCAAAGATGACCTCGATTTCACTAGGGGTAGCAATCTGGGATTGATAGCAGCGCAATTGATCTTCAATGATCTCACGGGAGGGGTGAGGGCGATCCACTGCCGATTCATCTCCCTTCTTACCAAGAATATGGGTGATGATGATGGAAGAATTTGCCGTTAGAGAGAGGGAATTCAAAGCATGAAGGACTCGATGGGATGATTCCCCACAATCTAAGGCAACAACGATATTTTTAAACATTTTGACTAAATCCTGCCACTAAATAAATTTTCAATTAAGATTCCGGAGCAAAAAATCTATAGACAATTTTATAGGTTATTGCGATCAGTTAAGATTTCGTAACCTGTGGCGGTTACTAAGACGGTATGCTCAAATTGAGCGGAGAGAGCATTATCCATCGTCACCACCGTCCAACGATCGCGCAAAGTTCTGGTATGTTTGGATCCCGCGTTGACAATTGGTTCAATTGCCAGAGTCATCCCGGCGCGGAGTTTGACATTGGGTAACTGATTAGTGCGAAAATTAAACACCGAGGGTTCTTCGTGGAGATTTCTGCCGACTCCATGGCCGGTAAAATCTTCTACCACTTGGAAACCGTTAGCTTGAACGTGATCTTCGATCGCTCCTGCAATATCGAGCAGATAATTGCCAGCTTTTACCTGATTTATGCCTTTATATAAAGCTTCTTCCGCTACGCGGATTAATTTTTCGGCTTTGGGAGAGACGGAACCGATCGCGATCGTGATACAGGAATCCCCATGATAACCTTGGTAGTAGGTCCCCGTATCTACCTTTAACACAGAACCGGCTTTGAGGCGTTTTTTCGGGCTAGGGATACCGTGAACGACTTCGTTATCGACGGAGGCACAAATCGAGGCAGGAAAGCCATAATAACCTTTAAAACTGGGAGTAGCACCCATTGCGCGGATACGTTTTTCCGCATGAGCATCCAAATCCGCCGTCGTCATCCCGGGTTGAGCGATCTGGGCAATTTCTTTGAGGACTGTAGCGGCAATTTTACCCGCTTGTCGCATAATCACGATTTCTGCGGCGGATTTGGTTTCGATTCCCCGGCGGCTTTTCTGTACTCGCGGTGAACCTACTTGCTCTGGGGTTTTAGTTTCGGGAAAAAGCAGCTTGGTTAGGATGTTCATGGAGATTTGGCTGTCGAGTCTTTACCTAACTTAGCATTTTCCCGGCGATCGATGACCACTCTGGAGAAATCAAGGGACATCTAGAAAAGCTATAGTAGGAAAAAGGCTATTTTTCCGGCGAGGTGACAATTTATGGCAGTCAAAAAAGAGTTTTCCAGTTTTGAGGAACTGTTGCAAACCACTAATCTTCCCGTGTTAGTGGATTTCTATGCCACTTGGTGCGGTCCTTGTCAAATGATGGCTCCGATTCTAGAACAAACGGGAATGTATTTCAAAAATCGCCTACAAATTGTCAAAATTGATACAGACAAATATCCTAATTTAGCTACTAAGTACGGTATTCAAGCTTTACCGACTTTAGTAGTCTTTAAAAATGGTCAACCGATCGATCGAATCGAGGGAGTGGTGCAGGTTAACCAACTGGTTCAACATTTACAAACTCTGTTGTAAGATAATTTTGAACCAGAACTAGGAGTTAGTGTCATGGCAAAGGCGATTTGGAATGGTGCAGTGGTAGCGGAAAGCGATAACTGTGAAATTGTCGAGGGAAACTACTATTTTCCCCCCGATACCATCAAAGCTGAATATTTTCAATCCAGTAACACCCATACCATTTGTTCTTGGAAGGGAGAGGCTAGTTACTATACTCTCAGGGTAAATGGACAAGACAATAAAGATGCCGCTTGGTATTATCCCGATCCTAAGCCAAAAGCCCAAAATATTAAAGGATATATCGCTTTTTGGCGAGGTGTGCAGGTTGAGAAATGATCGCCATCTACCCCGGCAGCTTCGATCCAGTTACACTCGGTCATTTAGATATTATCGAACGCAGTGTCCCACTATTCGAGCGAGTAATCGTGGCAGTTCTCTGCAATCCCCATAAAAACCCCTTATTTAGCGTCGAAAAACGCATAGAACAGATCAGCTACTGTACAAAACACCTGAAAAACGTTGAGATAGACAGTTTTTCAGGATTAACGGTTGAATATGCCAGATTAAAAGGTGCTAAGGTACTTTTGCGGGGGTTGCGAGTCCTCTCAGACTTTGAAAAAGAACTGCAAATGGCACACACCAATAAAACTCTCTGGGAAGGAATCGAAACGGTTTTTTTGGCCACCACTAAAGAATATAGTTTTTTAAGTAGTAGCGTGGTTAAAGAAATCGCTCAATTCGGTGGCTCTGTCACCCATCTAGTCCCGGAAAACGTTTCTAGGGATATTTACTCATACTACAGTTAACATACTAAAATACAGTAATGAGGACGATCTGAACCTATGGCGCGCCGAGAACCTAATGATCCCAGAAAAGCAGTACCTAACACTTCTAATAGTGGGGTTCCCAGTCCACCCGTCGATTTCGATATCTATCAGGATTTGGCGCGTCTGCAAGAGATGATTTTTGATAGTTTCCATATCCCCCTCACCCGTTGGACAATGATCGATGAGGGACAGATATCCGAACAAATCGATCTTATCTATGAAACCGTGCCACCAGCAGTACAGAAAGCTTTAGCAATTTTGCAGGAAGAACAGGAAATTATCACTAAAGCGGAGGAATACGCTCAACAAGTGCTTCGTTCCGCTCAACAAAGAGCCGCCCAAATTCTCGACGAGTCTGGTATTATTCAACAAGCAGAACGGCAAGCGGCCCAAATTCGTCAACGGGTTCAGCAGGAGTGTGAATCCTTGCAACAACAAACCCTCGATGAAATCGAACAGATGCGTCACAGCACCTTGCAGGAAGTGCAACAGTTACGACAAAAAACCCAAGCTGAATGTCATGAAATTCAAAAAGGCGCTGACGACTATGCTGAAGCGGTTTTAGAACATCTCGATCGAGAATTAGGGGAAATGTTACAAGTTATTCGCAACGGTCGTCAACAGGTAAGATCGAAACCAACATCGTCAAAAAATCTACCCGGAGAACGTCCTTAATCAGTTATCAGTTATCAGTTATCAGTTATCAGATGTAAGTTTTAAGTTAATTAGTTAGTTATCTTTATCCCTGATTACTGTTTACTATTTACCGATCACTACTGATAAATGATAACGGAATTTCATGAATAACTCCTCCTCGAATTCCCATCTATTCGGACGCTTTCTTAGCGGGTTATTCAGCTGGAAAATTTGGTTATTTGCCCAGATATTTCAAGGTAGTAAAAGCTTTTATCGATTCCTGTATCATTATTTATATCGTCGTCCTAAAATTGATCGCATTCTCGGTAGTGATGTCATCTATATTCCCGATAAAAAACTTTATAGTATTCCCCTTGATGTCCTGAAAATGGAGCAGCAAATGGTTAATAGTGATCGCCAACAATTGACTTCTGTTACCACTTGGAAAGTTAAAACAATTCATCCCACCATCACTGAAACCGAGATACAATTCCACGATATTACCGTCGATTTACAACAGGTACACCTGATTAAATCAGACTTTAATAACTACGATTATACTAACACTCGCCGCTTGGCTCCTCTGGTGAAAACCTTGCTTTTTGAAATTAACCCCAAAATTGCCAGTTTAGTAGAAAAGAAAAATCAATTACATAGACTGCGAAATCTGGCCGCATCTTCCGAAATTTTTCATTCACAAACTCCATTATATGATCGAGCAATTAATCAAGTCCAGCTAATTATCGATCAAGCGGAAACTTTGAGACAAGAATGTTTAAAGTTTATCCGAGAAACTCTGATCGAACGGGAATTAGTGCAATCCGATATCGATACCAATCTCGTTGATTTGCCCCTCGATTTTGCCAGTCAATATCAACTAATTCAAGAAAAATTTCAACTCTGGAAAGAAGAAGTACAAGCTTATTTTGAATTAAAAGATTCTTCTCTACCTAAAAATTAACTATCACCGTTAGTAATCAGTTATCAGTTATCAGTTATCAGGAGATTATTTTGATTTATTCTCCCCACTTCATAATTCATAATTCATCTACTTTTTCAGCAGGATTTAGTATTATGTCTAATTTAACGGTAATTCGTGAACATATTTTTGCTTGGGGAAAACGCACCTATATCATGGGTGTTTTGAACGTTACTCCCGATAGTTTTAGTGATGGGGGAGAATTTGACAATGTTGAAAATGCCCTGCTACAGGCGATGAAAATGATCGAGGCTGGGGCTGATATAATCGATATCGGTGGTCAATCCACCCGTCCAGGAGCGCAAGAAATTAGCCTAGAAGCAGAATTATCGCGAGTTATCCCCGTAATCACCGCTATTCGACAACAAAGTTCTATTCCTATCTCTCTCGATACCACTAGGGCGATCGTGGCAGCCCAAGGTATCGCCGCCGGGGCCGATTTGATCAATGATATTTCTGGGGGAACCTTCGATCGCCTATTATTGCCTACGGTGGCTAAATTGGCTGTTCCCATCATCCTCATGCACCTGCGGGGCAATCCGCAAACGATGCAATCCTTAACACATTATGATGATTTAGTCAAGGAAATTAAAGAATTTTTACAGAATCGCGTTAAGGAAGCTTTACAGTGGGGTATTGCTAGGGAAAATATTATCATCGATCCGGGGATTGGTTTCGCCAAAACTGGACGACAAAATCTTGAGTTATTGCGAGAATTAGGGCAATTTCGGGATTTAGGTTTACCTATTTTAATTGGATTGTCGAGAAAACGCTTTATCGGCGAGATTACAGGCAAAGATGACCCAAAAGAACGAGTTTTCGGAACGGCGGCGGCCTGTGCCATAGCGATCGCTAAGGGGTCCGATATCCTGCGCGTCCATGATGTGGCCGCGATCGTAGATGTGAGTAAAGTGGTGGACGCAATCGAGCGAAGTTGAAAATTTTTGCTAGTCTTAGAATCATCCACAGTTCGATCGAAATTAGCGATGAATAGCCAACTAACCAGCGATCATTGTATGTTACCCGTGATTCGATCTCCCCGGGATTATAAAGTTTTTCGCATTAGCGCTGGGGATACGAATCGTTTAGCGATCGTCTTCGATTCTACCGTAGCGGGGGATTCCTTGACCGTCTGTGTGGAAATTTTCGATCCCCACGGTTGCACCCCTACCCATCGTCATCATTTTGCCGTAGAAATGTTTTTTATCCTCAAAGGGGAGGGAATGGCTATCTGTGATGGTAAACCGATTCCCCTCGGTCCAGGGGATAGTTTATTAGTTCGTCCCACGGGTATTCACGAGATTAGAAATGTGGGGGACGGAAGACTTTATGCACTATGTTTTATGGTTCCCAATGAGGATTTTTCGGAATTAATTCGCAATGGTATCCCAGAGGAGTTAGACGCAGAAGATTTAGAGGTGTTGATGGGAACTATTAAAGGATAATCAAGCCATATTATCCCTTAAATTTTGGTATTTTTTTTCAGGAAAAGAGCGATAAAAAAGGTAAAGGTTCCTCCCAGAAGTCCGAAGATTAGCCAATTTAATCTGGGATAGCCTTTATTGATAGCGATGACTGTAGCAATGCCACCGATGAGACAATGCCAGAAAAAAAGCAACAAGAATAAATCCAAACTCGGGGAAATATCACCAATTAGTTTCATATTTTATCAGTAGAGCGATCGAGTTAATTTTTTAGATAGCAAATCTCGAGAATTTTTCCAATGACCGAATCCCTTAGCCTGTGTTATGTTTACTCACATCGATTAAGTATTTCTCTTATTTTTTTGTCCAAGGCCATTTTGTTCCCATCTCGGTTAAAGCTGAAAAAACTAGATAGAGAATGAGAAAAGCAACACAAAAGAAGAAAGTCAATAAGTCGTTATTCATCGAGTTATCCCTGATAGCTTAAAGGTCACTGATTCACTACTATCCATTCTACTTAGCAATTACTGCTTTTCTAGATTGTTGAAACAGGTTTGATTATTGTTGCTGTTGTGCCAAATAGTTAAGCACTGTTTCCAGATTCAAGTCTAAGCGTTCTGAGATTTGTTGTGGGGTTAAACCGAGGTCTTGCAGTAGAGGAATTGTTTTCAATTTTTGCAAGTTTATTCCCCGTTCAATTCCCTGTTCAATTCCCTGTTCAATTCCCTGTTCAATTCCCTGTTCAATTCCCTGTTCAATTCCCTGTTCAATACCATCTCCAAAAGCTTCTTGATAGAAACGAGTTTGTTTTAGGTCTTGTAGTTCCAACATAGCTTCAATTTCCTCTCGACTTTTTTGGGGTAATTTATAAATGATTATCGTTTCGATTAAATCAATGACATTTTTCTGTACTAAGCGATCGCTCACTTCTCTTTGAGCCTGTTTAATTAGAATCTTAGCAGAATTGACAGCTTGACTCTCACTTTCCGTGACCAATTTGATCATGGCGATCGCTAAAGAAGGAGTCTCGTCATTTGGCAATTCATCCAGATAGATTCGTTTAATCCTAGCCAAGGATAACAAATCTGCAAATTGCTGGGGATGTTCTCGCTCAATTTCTCGACTAGGATAAATAACAACTATCTGCCAGGGTGACAAAGGTTTATACTGTCTAAGATACAAGAAAAGTTCCGAAAATAATCGATAATATAGGTCTTCATCCTTTTGAAACTGCACTTCTACCAGATAAAAGGGCAAATTTTCCAGATTATCGAGCGGCAAAAATAAACCATCCAATCGAAAAGCTAGTTGTTTAACTTCTTGGGAAGTAAATCGATAATTGCTAACGATAGCATCGGGTCGTTCGATTAATTCAAAGAACGAATCGGGAAAATCGAGAAACATTCGATAGAATATGCTGTCAGTTTTCATGCTGTCACAAAATTACCTGTAATTTCCGCTTAATCCGCCAACAAAAGAGAATTAACCTATGATCATCCCATCGTTTCTGCAACCCGGTGCTAAAGTTTCTCTGGTGGCCACCAGTGGTGCCGTCAAGGAATTAGCCGCCCTCGAAAAAAGCGTAGAAATCTGGCGATCGAGGGGTTATCAAGTGGAATTTAGCGAGAATTGGGGCAATCGTCTCGGTTATCTCGCCGGTAGCGACGAGCAACGTCGTCAAGCTTTAGCCCAGGCATGGCAAGATCCCGATTGTCAAGCAATTCTCTGCGCTAGGGGGGGTTACGGTAGCGCTCGCCTCTTAGAAAATTGGACATGGGCAAAAACTAACCCGAAATGGTTAATCGGTTTTTCCGACGTGACGGGGATTTTATGGAGTTTAGCGAAACAGGGCATCTGTAGCGTTCACGGTCCAGTTTTAACCACCTTAGCCCAAGAAAGTCCCCAATCAATTGATCGCCTCTTTTCTCTCCTAGAAGGTCGTCCTTTAGCCCCTCTTATCGGTCAAGGTTGGGGTGGGGGCAAAGTGCGGGGACGCTTATTACCAGCTAATTTAACCGTAGCCACCCACCTCCTCGGAACCTCGGTTCAACCCACCCTAGAGGGGGTAATTTTAGCCCTAGAGGACGTAACCGAGGCCCCCTACCGGATCGATCGAATGTTAACTCAGTGGCGAATGCTGGGCATTTTCTCCCAAATTAAAGGCATTGCCCTCGGTCGTTTTAGCCGTTGTCTGGCAGCTCCCGGCAGTGATAGTCAAACCGTAGAGGAAGTCTTAAAAGAGCGTTTGGGCGATTTAGGCATTGCGGTTATTGCTGAGTTACCCTTCGGTCATGATGGCGATAATGCCGCTTTACCGGTGGGAACAATGGTAGAACTGGACGGGGATCGGGGAATCTTAGAATTTTTCTATCCCTAATGATCCACTTTTTTGATAGTATCTTAGAGAAGTGTTAACAAATGTAACAAAAAATTAATTATAGATGAAAGTATTAGTTGTCGGTGCGACGGGAACCCTAGGGCGACAGATCGTGCGTCATGCCATCGATCAGGGACATCAAGTGCGTTGTTTGGTACGCAGTCAGAGAAAAGGGGCTTTTTTGAAGGAATGGGGCGCGGAATTAGTCGGGGGAACCCTGCGGGATAAAAGCACCATTATTACCGCTTTAGAGGGAATGGACGCGGTGATCGATGCCGCTACTGCCCGGGCGACGGACTCGGCCAGCATTAAACAGGTGGATTGGGATGGTAAAGTTAATCTGATTCAAGCGGCCAAAACTGCGGGAGTTGATCGCTTTATTTTCTTCTCGATTCTCAATGCCGAAAAATATCCCAACGTGCCTTTAATGGAGATAAAACGCTGTACCGAGAAATTTCTAGCAGAATCGGGTTTAAAATATACAATTCTGCGTCCCTGTGGCTTTATGCAGGGTTTAATCGGTCAATACGCCATCCCGATGTTAGATAATCAAACGGTCTGGATCACGGGGGAAAGTACGGCGATCGCCTACATGGACACCCAAGATATCGCTAAATTCGCCGTTCGCGCCCTAGAAGTCCCCGAAACCGTCGGTCAATCCTATCCCGTGGTGGGCAGCAAAGCTTGGAAAGCTGAAGAAATTATCGAAGTTTGCGAACGCTTATCGGGTAAAGAGGGGAAAATTTGGCGTTTACCCATGGGATTACTGCGTTTTATGCGGGGAATAAGCCGTTGTTTCCAATGGACCTATAATATATCCGACCGACTAGCTTTTGCGGAAGTTCTCGCTAGTGGTCAAGCTCTTGATGCTCCAATGAAAGAAGTTTATCAAGTATTTGGCCTTGATCCGAGTCAAACAACTACTTTAGAATCCTATTTACAAGAATACTTTAGCCGCATTCTCAAGAAGCTCAAGGAAATCGACTTCGAGAAACAAAAAGCTCAGAAGAAGAAGAAAACTCCTTTCAAAAAGAAAGCGTGATTCAGCAGTAGGAAAATTTGTCAATGCCCAAAATCGGCATTATTTACAACGATATTAAGCCTATCGCTTGTAAAACAGCCCATCAGATACAAGATCAGCTACTTTCCCTAGGTTGGCAGGTGTTTATGGCTACCGGCAGCGGTGGCCTGCTAGGCCATTCTAAACCCTCTCGTCCGGTTTGTTTTACCCCGATCGATCAGTTAGTCCCCCCCCACTTCGAGCAAGATTTAAGTTTTGCGATCGTGTTGGGGGGCGATGGTACAGTCCTATCGGCGGCCCGGCAGTTGGCCACCCTCAATTTGCCCCTGTTAACGGTCAATACGGGACACATGGGCTTTTTGACCGAAATTTACCTAAATCAGCTTGAACCTGCCTTAGAACTGGTTTTAGAGGGGAAATACACCATCGAAAATCGCTCGATGATCACGGTGCGACTATTTCGCGAAGATACCCTCCTCTGGGAGGCACTTTCTCTCAATGAGGTGGTCGTCCACCGGGAACCCCTCACCAGTATGTGTCATTTTGAGATTCAAATTGGTGAACACGCACCCGTCGATATCGCTGCCGATGGGGTGATTCTCTCCACTCCCACCGGTTCTACTGCCTATGCTCTCAGCGCCGGCGGCCCGGTAATAACTCCCGATGTGCCGGTATTACAATTAGCTCCCATTTGTCCCCATTCTTTAGCTTCCAGATCCTTGGTATTTTCTGACAAGGAAACGGTGAATATTTTCCCAGCAACTGCTAACAGGATGGTGATGGTGGTGGACGGTAATGGCGGTTCTTATATCTTGCCAGAAGATCGAATTAATGTGCAGAAATCGCCCCACCAAGCTCATTTTATTCGTCTGCAATCGACGGAATTCTTCCGCATCCTCCGGGAAAAATTGGGTTGGGGTTTGCCTCATATTGCTAAACCAACTTCGGTGGAATTACCTTAATCAGTTATCAGTTATCAGTTATCAGTTATCAGTTATCAGTTATTAGTTATTAGTTATCAGATATAATTTTTCAGTTCACTGATTACTGGTTACTGTTTACTGAAAAATCTCCTGACTCCTAAATGGCTGATAGCTGAATTTATGCTCTCTTTTCGTGCCAAGATAGCTTTTTATTTAGAGGATGTCACCACGGCGATCGGACTGACGGTAAATCTGCTTATCTTAGCATTAATTTTACTCTCGTTGGGGATTTATGTGGCTCAAACCTATCCCTTATCCGCCACTTGGCAAATGTGGTTACGTCAGCTTGATGGGGGAATTTTAAGCTTATTTTCCCTAGAGTATTTAATTCGGTTTTGGTGTGCGGAATCAAAACTAGGCTTTGTTTTTAATATTTTTTCCATCCTAGATTTATTATCAATCCTGCCTCTATTTTTTGGTTTTTTTGATATTAGGTTTTTTAGAATTTTTCGCTGGTTTAGAATTTTGCGAGTGATTCGTTTTTTTGGTTCCGATCTTTCTATTTTTCAAATTAAAACTTCCGATCAGATAGTATTTATTCGCATATTACTAACTCTATTTTCGATTATTTTTGTTTATGCTGGTTTAATTTATCAGATCGAACACCCAATTAATCCCCAAGTTTATCGGACATTTTTTGATGCTTTTTACTTTGCTGTCGTGACTATGACTACCGTGGGATTTGGGGATGTGACTCCCCTTTCTGATGGGGGCAAAATGGTGACAGTTTTAATGATTTTAACGGGAGTTTTGTTAATTCCCTTGCAAATTAGCACTCTGACTAAACAAATATTAAAATCTGGCACTCAAATTGATTATCCTTGTCCAGATTGTGGTTTACCCCGTCACGATATAGATGCCAATTTTTGTAAAAACTGTGGCGCAAAACTCTTAAAAAGACCTGATTGAGACTAATTCTGGCGAAATGGGGAAATGGGGAAATGGGGAAGTGGGGATAATCAAAAAAAGTAATCTCCTGTCTCCTGACTCCTAACGACCGACGACCGACGACCGACGACCGACGGAATCATGACAATTTACAATTGCTTAATAATTGTTGCCACTGCCGTGATAATATGTCTTGTGGCTCACCTGAGCGTCATAGCTCGGAAAGCAATCCAGATATTGAGATTAGTCTATCGCTGATTTAGGTGTACCTTGTCTGACCCATCGATCGCATCTCCCCCAACCCCAGAAACCAACCCGCCGTCAGATCCGATGCGGGAATACTATCAACTACAAAACACCTTATTGATCACCACCCTGATCTTAAGCGGTCTGATCTTTATACCCGTGTGGCTGTTTTATTCCCTCAATACCGCCCTTAATTACCTATTAGGGGCAATGGTGGGAGTTGTTTACCTAAAACTCCTGGCCGGGGAAGTGGAAAAATTGGGGGTAACGAAAAATCGCGTGGGCAAAAAAGGATTAGCCCTATTCGCTGGATTAATCATCATCGCCAGTCGTTGGCAAGAACTGCACATAGTGCCAGTTTTTTTGGGGTTTTTGACCTATAAAGGGGCGATCATCGTCTATACCCTGCAAACCATCTTCAAGCTGGAGCAGAAAGCCGATTCCTAAACCCTTTGACCGTTAAAAATAACCCTGATTTGCGAACCCGAATCTCTCTAAGGTAGAAATGTTAGACAGTTTAAGTGTGCTTAATTTTTATAGCCTCGCTTCCCTGGAAGTGGGACAACACTGGTACTGGCACATCGGCGGACTAAAAATTCACGGGCAAGTGATCGCGGTCTCCTGGATCGTCTTCGCTATCTTAATCATCGCCTCGATCGCCGCTACCCGCAAAATCCAGAAAGTCCCTAGCGGTATTCAAAACCTCATGGAGTACGTTCTCGAATTTCTGCGCGATTTAGCCAAAAACCAGCTAGGAGAAAAGGAATATCGACCCTGGTTGCCCTTCATCGGCACCCTATTTTTATTTATTTTCGTTTCTAACTGGTTAGGGGCCTTGATTCCTTGGAAGTTAATCGAACTGCCCGAAGGGGAATTAGCCGCCCCCACTAACGACATCAATACCACGGTGGCGTTAGCCCTACTGACTTCCCTCGCTTACTTCTACGCGGGCATCAGTAAAAAAGGACTCGGTTACTTCGCTCACTACCTAGAGCCGATTCCCGTGCTATTACCGATCAAAATTTTAGAAGACTTTACCAAACCCCTCTCCCTCAGCTTCCGTCTTTTCGGAAACATCCTCGCAGACGAGTTGGTAGTAGCCGTATTAGTCTTCCTCGTCCCCCTAGTCGTACCCCTACCCCTGATGGCTCTCGGTTTATTTACCAGCGCTATTCAGGCCCTTGTCTTCGCCACCCTTGCCGGGGCCTATATCCATGAGGCCCTGGAATCGGAACACGAAGAAGAACACGCTTAAAAGCGAGGGACGAAAACAGAAAAATTTCTTAGGGAAAAGTGTCCAAATAATAGGATAATAACTAAGAAATTATTGGTCGAATTCAGGATGAGCAACTGAATTCCAGGATCGTTCTTTCCCAAAAACTCTTTCGGGAGTTTTGAGCAGAAAACCAGCCATTTTTTGAGGCTGAGAACGCGCTCTGTAAACAACAGATTGAAATTGATTAGTAAATAGAGGAAAAAATCACCATGAACCCCACAGTAGCTGCCGCTTCCGTTATCGCCGCCGCCCTCGCCGTTGGTTTAGCCGCTATCGGCCCCGGTGTTGGTCAAGGTACCGCTTCTGGAGAAGCTGTTTCCGGTATCGCCCGTCAACCCGAAGCTGAAGGAAGAATTCGTGGTACCCTTCTCCTCAGCTTGGCATTCATGGAATCCTTAACCATCTACGGTTTGGTTATCGCTCTCGTTTTACTGTTCGCTAACCCCTTCGCCTAATTAAAAAAGCAGTGGGCTATCAGCCCCCAGTCCCCAGCTTGGCAGCAGAGTTTTAAAAACTCTCAAAAAACGCCAAAGCAGCTAACTAAAAAGTCTGGTTTTTGGGACGGAAGGCTGATAGCTAATTAAGGGAATTTTAGTGATTCCCCCTGACTGTTTATTGTTAAAGCAGGGGGATCATCTTCCTTTTTTGAACCTGTCTATAGCTTCTATTTATCAGGAATAAATCAATGTTTGATTTCGATGCCACCCTGCCAGTGATGGCACTACAGTTTATTCTTTTGGCAGTGATCCTGAACGCCGTTTTTTATAAACCCCTCAGTAAAGTTTTAGATGAACGGGCGGAGTATATTCGGCAAACCGAAGGCGGAGCCAAAGAACAACTAGCCAAAACCGAAGCACTGGTACAAGAGTACGAATTGCAATTAAGTTCGGCTCGTAAACAATCCCAAGAGATTATCGCCCAAGCGCAAGCCGAGGCCCAAAAACTAGCCAGCGAACGAGTTGCCGCAGCCCAAAAAGAAGCGATCGCCCGTAAGGAAGCCGTCGCCGCCGAAATTGCCCAACAGAAAGAAGAAGCCTTTCGTTCTCTAGAAGGACAAGTGGCCTCTCTTTCCCGTCAAATTCTCGAAAAACTCCTCGGCCCCGAACTCGTTCGCTAAACCCCAGCCCTTGGTTAATAAAAGTGATCAGTAAAAAGATAGAAGTCAGTCGTCAGAAGTTAGAAGACTGATAACTTACCTCTGATAACTGATAACTGAATAACCTACTCCCCGCCCTCAATAATCATGATCATCGACACAGTTTTATTATTAGCCACGGAGGCGAAGGAAGCGGCAGCAGAAGGATTCGGCATCAACACCGATATCCTAGGAACTAACCTATTTAACCTCTCGATTCTGCTCGGTTTAGTCATATTCTACGGCCGCAAAGTTCTCGGACAAATCCTCGGAGAACGTCAGTCGAAGATTGCTGAAGCTTTAGCCGAAGCTGAAAACCGGAAAAATATTGCCGCTACCGCCCTCGCCGAAGAACAGAAAAAACTCGCCCTGGCAAAACAAGAGGCGGAAAAAATTATCGATAACTCTCGATCTAGAGCTAAAGCTGTCACCGCCGACATCGCCGCCCAAGCCGAACTCGATATTCAAAGAATGCGCGAAAGTGCCGCTAAAGATCTCTCGGCGGAACAGGATCGCGTTTTAGTAGAATTACGCCAAAGAATTACCGCTTTAGCCTTAGCTAATGTGGAATCGCAATTAAGCGCCGGCCTGGAAGAATCGGTACAACAAACCCTAATTGATCGCAGTTTGGCCAACCTAGGAGGTAAATAGATGCAGGGAAGTTTAATCAGTTCAGAAATCGCCGAACCCTACGCCCAAGCATTACTTTCCGTCGCCCAAAGCAGCGGACAATTAGAAGCGATTGGCGGCGAAATTAAATCCCTCTTAGAATTGTTGGAAAATGCTCCCGATCTAAGAGCTTTTATTGGCAATCCCGTCATCAAAGAAGAAGCTAAAAAAGCCGTTCTTTCCCAAGTAATGGGGAGCAGTGCCAATCCCTATTTAACTAACTTCATGATGTTATTGGTCGATAAACGTCGGATTCAATTTTTAGAACCCGTTTGTCAACAATATCTCACCCTGGCTAGAGTGCTGACTAACACCGTTTTAGCGGAAGTTTCCTCGGCCACCGAATTGAACGATAGCCAAAAACAAATCGTCATCGACAAAGTGAAAACCCTGACTGGGGCAAATGTGGTCGAACTGAAAACCAAAGTTGATGGCAGCCTCATCGGTGGTGTGGTGATCAAAGTCGGTTCTCAGGTCTTTGATGCCAGCATTCGCGGTCAACTACAACGCCTCAGCCTCTCCCTGCGCTAAGGTCATCTAATCTCTCTTTTTTGCCGTTTTTTCACCTTCTAATTTTTTACTTTTTCCCAGATTAAACTATGGTAGCTATCAGACCCGACGAAATTAGCACGATTATTCGTCAACAGATCGAATCCTATAACCAAGAAGTACAGGTCTCCAACGTGGGAACCGTCCTGCAAGTGGGTGACGGTACTGCCCGCATCTACGGCCTACAACAAGCCATGTCGGGAGAACTATTAGAATTTGAAGATGGAACCGTCGGCATCGCCCTTAACCTCGAAGAAGATAACGTCGGTGCAGTGTTAATGGGTGACGGTTTCGGGATTAAAGAAGGCGGTACGGTGAAAGCTACCGGTAAAATCGCTCAGGTTCCCGTGGGTGAAGCCTTAGTCGGCCGCGTGGTTGATGCTCTCGGTCGTCCCATCGACGGTAAAGGGGACATCCTCGCCAGCGAAACCCGTCTGGTGGAATCCCCTGCCCCCGGTATTGTCGCTCGCAAATCCGTCTGTGAACCGATGCAAACCGGCATTACCGCTATCGATGCCATGATTCCCGTCGGTCGTGGTCAACGGGAGTTAATTATCGGTGACAGAAAAACTGGTAAAACAGCGATCGCCATTGACACGATCATTAACCAGAAAAGCGAAGACGTGATCTGTGTCTATGTCGCCATCGGTCAAAAAGCCTCCACCGTCGCCCAAGTAATCGACACCCTCACCCAAAGAGGCGCCATGGATTACACCGTAGTGGTGGCCGCTAACGCTAACGACCCCGCCACCCTCCAGTATATCGCCCCCTATACCGGAGCTTCGATCGCCGAATACTTCATGTATAAAGGCAAAGCGACCCTAGTTATCTACGATGACCTCACCAAACAGGCTCAAGCTTATCGTCAGCTATCCCTGCTCATGCGTCGTCCTCCCGGTCGGGAAGCTTACCCCGGTGA
Organism: Microcystis sp. M144S2; assembly: GCF_020246065.1. Lineage (NCBI taxonomy): Bacteria > Bacillati > Cyanobacteriota > Cyanophyceae > Chroococcales > Microcystaceae > Microcystis > Microcystis sp. M144S2. Next base: position 69,341 of record NZ_JADBTR010000011.1, on the reverse strand, counting down.
CGTTTTCTATCTCCACTCCCGTTTACTAGAGCGCGCCGCTAAACTCAGCGATGCCCTCGGTGGTGGTAGCATGACCGCCCTGCCGATTATCGAAACCCAAGCCGGTGACGTTTCTGCCTACATTCCCACCAACGTAATTTCGATCACTGACGGTCAGATATTCCTCTCCACCGACCTCTTTAACGCTGGTTTCCGTCCCGCTATTAACGCTGGTATTTCCGTATCCCGGGTGGGTTCGGCGGCCCAAACGAAAGCGATGAAGAAAGTTGCCGGTAAATTAAAACTCGAATTAGCCCAGTTTGACGAATTAGAAGCTTTTGCTCAATTCGCTTCTGACCTTGATGCGGCAACCCAAGCACAACTGGCTCGCGGTCAACGTCTGCGTCAAATCCTCAAACAACCCCAAAACTTCCCCCTCTCCGTTTGGGAACAGGTGGCGGTGGTTTATGCCGGTTTAAACGGTTATCTCGACGATATCGCCACCGATAAAGTTATCGATTTCTGCGCCGGTTTACGCGAATACCTGAAAACCAGCAAACCTCGCTACGTTGAGATCGTCAGCACTGAAAAACAACTCAACGACGAAGCGGAAGGCCTGCTCAAAGATGGCATCAATGAGTACAAACAGGCTTTCAAGTAAACTTCTGTGAGCTTTAAGCTGTCAGCCTTTTCAGTTATCAGTGATCAGTAAACAGTGATCAGTAAACAGTGAAAAGATGGCCAGAAACTGCTATTTAGTACTGCTCACTTAACACATACTGCTCACTTAAAACTCCAATCTGATAACTGATAACTGATGACTGATAACTGATAACTGATAACTGATAACTGAATTATGCCTAATCTCAAAGCGATTCGCGACCAAATTCAATCGGTCAAAAATACCAAAAAAATTACCGAGGCCATGCGTCTGGTGGCGGCAGCAAAAGTGCGTCGCGCCCAAGAACAAGTTCTCTGTACCCGTCCTTTTGCCGATGCCCTCGCTCAGGTACTTTATAATCTGCAAGGTCGTTTAGCCTTTAGTGATGTTAATTTACCCCTACTGGCCCAACGGGAAGTAAAAACCGTGGCTCTGTTAGTAGTCACAGGCGATCGAGGTCTTTGTGGCGGTTATAATACTAACGTCATCCGTCGTGCCGAACAACGGATGAATGAATTAAAAGAGCAAGGGATTAAGTATCAATTAGTGGTTGCTGGCCGGAAAGCGGCACAGTATTTCGAGCGCCGCAATGCTCCCATTGCCGCTAAATTTATTAACCTCGAACAGATTCCCACTGCTGACGAAGCTGGCACTATTGGGGATGAATTGCTTTCCTTGTTTTTATCGGAAACAGTCGATCGAGTCGAGTTAATTTATACTCGTTTTATCTCCCTGATCAGTGCCACTCCGGTGATTCAAACCCTGTTACCTTTAACTACCCAAGGTTTAGCGGTACAGGATGACGAGATTTTCCGTTTGGTGACTAAAGAGGGAAAATTTAAGGTACAACGGGAAAAAATGGCCAGCCAACCGGCGCAGGTTTTTCCCCAAGACATGATTTTTGAGCAGAATCCCGTTCAAATTCTCGATTCTCTCCTACCTTTGTACTTAAATAACCAATTACTGCGCGCCCTCCAGGAATCGGCAGCGAGTGAATTAGCAGCCCGGATGACGGCGATGAGTAACGCCAGCGAGAACGCCAGCGAGTTAATCGGGACTTTGAGCCGGACTTACAACAAAGCGCGTCAAGCCGCTATTACGCAAGAATTGTTAGAAGTAGTAGCGGGGGCGAACGCGCTCTAGATTTAAGCCTGTTTTTCTTTTGATTATCAGTGGGAGTGATTATTTTCACTCCTTTTTTTTCGTTTAGATAGCGGTAAACTATTAGCCTTAGTTACCAGAAGGCGGCTCCCCTATCATATTTGTAAGATATTGTCAAGGAATTTTTGTTAATGTTAAAGGTCACATTTTTTCAGACATTTGTAGCAATAATTTACAAAAAAATTAGATGATCTATATTGATCGTCACTTAGAATTTTAAGAGTGGCTTGTCTGGAGTAAAACTACCAGCATTTTCTTCCCTAACCCATTCAAAAATTTCGATCGAGTTGTTACTTCTTAATTGTTTTTTTGGGATCGGTCGGATCTACGGCTCTCCCACAATTATGAAATTATGTAACAAGTTTTCTGGCCACTGCATAAAAATCAAGCCTCCTCCGAAACAAGTAATAGAGGCCAAACAAAAAGGAGTTTTTACCATGACTAGCGCAGCTAATTCTGGCAATATCTTGATGGGATTGGGACTAGAAGCCATTCTTGCTAAATTTGCCAATTCAGAAACCTATTATCAAAACTTAACAGCAATTTTCGGCAATCAGTACGACACCAGCAAAGCGGAAACCCTACGCATTCAATGGCAAGAGGGAGATTTTAGCAACTTACCAGCGATCTTAGTCCTCCCAGCTGATCGCTTAGCAGGCGCGCGCGGAGCTTACTCGATCACCACCGATACTATTTATATCGCTGATCGCCAGACGAGTTTCGAGGGATTGGTGAACCTTCTTCTCGAAGAAATCGGTCACGCGATTGATCGCTCTTTGAACCCGATCGATACAAAAGGAGACGAGGGCGCGATTTTTGCCGCTTTCGTACTCGGACAGGAGCTATCGCCCGAAATTCTGAACCGATGGCGGGAAGAAGACGATCGCGCGACGATCGTGGTGGACGGACGAGGGCTAGTGGTCGAAAAGCAGGATATCGTCGGTACGAACAATGACGATAATCTACAGGGAACCGCGAGCGCAGATATCATTGAGGGATTAGCCGGAAACGACACAATTTTCGGCGGGGGGGGTGACGACACCCTGTACGGAGACAACGGATTCGACTTCTTCTTTACCGAGGCGGGGAACGACATCATCGACGGTGGGGGGGGAACCGATACCTTCATCGGCAATTATCGGAACGCGATCAGCAACGTCATCATGACCTACAGTATCGCGACCGGGAGCGGGACGATCCAAGTGGGGGGAGAAAGAGATGCCTTTACCTCGATCGAGAGTTTTAGCGGTTTTCTGGGTTCCGCATTTGACGATTATCTATTCGGCGGAACCGCCAACGATAACAATATCGACGGGGGCGCAGGCAACGATAAGGTTTTCACCAACGGCGGCGATGACTCGGTGTACGGTAAGAACGGGAACGATTACCTCGACGGGGGAAGCGACAACGACGAACTCTACGGCAACGAGGGAAACGATTCCCTCTACGGAGGCGATGGAAACGATTTTCTCATCGGCGGTAACGGGAACGATCTCGTTGACGGCGGCGCAGGGGGCGATATTCTCTACCAAGACGCGGGAAACGATTATCTCTACGGCGGTAACGGGAACGATACCTACCGCGCCGACTATAACGCCTCCGCAGCGCGGGTAGTGATGACCTACTCGATCACGTCGAGTAACGGGACGATCACCGTCGGGAGCGAACGGGACTTTTTCTACTCGATCGAGAAATTCGATAACTTCATCGGTAGTTCCTTCAACGATGTCCTCTTCGGAGGGTCGGGCAACGACTTCAATATTCAAGGTGGTGCGGGCAACGATACCATCTCCGGCAATCAGGGCAACGATACCCTCTCCGGCGATAGTGGCGATGATATCCTCAACGGCGGTTCCGATAACGATTATCTCCTCGGTGGGATCGGGAACGATGTCGTGAACGGCGATGGCGGCGATGATATCCTCGTCGGCGGTAGCGGCAATGACATCCTAAACGGGGGTTTAGGAACCGATCTCTACGACACTACTTACAATAGTCTGCCGACGGCGATAACGATGGACTACGGCGGTACTGGGGGAAATCCGCGGATTATCGTCGGGAATCAAACAGATTTATTAATCTCTGTAGAACGCCTCCTTCTCATCGGCACGGAATTTAACGATTCCCTCCTCGGTGGCGGTGGTAACGACCCCAACGTAAGCGGGGGAAAAGGAAACGATACCGTTGTCGGTAACGGCGGCGATGACGTTCTCTACGGGGATGACGATAACGATCTCCTCTACGGGGGCGAGGGAAGAGATACGGTATACGGCGGCGATGGGGTCGATACCCTCTACGGCGACCCTGGCAATAATGTTCTCTACGGTGGCGAGGATAAAGATCTACTCTACGGGGGGAACAATGCTGATAACCTCTACGGCGAGAATCACGACGACACCCTCTACGGCAACGGGGGAAACGATGATCTCTTCGGCGGCAATGGAGCCGATAACCTTGACGGGGGTGACGGGGACGATGATCTTGACAGTGGGGAGGGCAATGATTACCTCTTCGGTGGCGCAGGAAACGATCGATTGTTCTCGTCGAATGGAAACGATACCGTCGATGGCGGTGCGGGAACCGATACCTACTCGATCGATTTTTCCGGTAGCCCAGTTTTCATGACCTACGATACCGTGACAGGTAACGGTATGGTAATTAGTGGCAATAAAGTCGATACGCTGATCTCGATCGAGCGTTGCAATCTATTCGGTACGGAGGATAACGATTTTATTCTCGGCGGTTGGGGATCGGATAGTTTTCTTTTTAGCTTGACCTTCTGGGATGGCGGCCTCCGCGGCAACGGCGGCGATGATACCATCGACGGTAATAGCGGGAACGATTCGCTTTTCGGGGAGGACGGGAACGATTTTCTGATCGGCGGTTGGGGATGGGATACCCTCGTCGGGGGAGATGATAACGATCGCCTGATCGGGGTCAACCCCAACGCATCCACCCCCGGACGGAACGAACAGGACGATCTCTACGGGGGAGCGGGGGCGGATCTGTTCATCCTCGGTGACGCGAACTGGAGCGGCTACGATGACGGTAGTACCAGTAGTTCGGGCAGTGGAGATTACGCCGATATCGAAGATGCTAATTTCTCCGAGGGCGATCGGATTCAACTACGCGGTTCGCGAGCGGACTATCTCGTCCAGAAGGCCCCTTTCAGCAATGACGTGGAAATTTACCTGATTAAACCTTTGGGGGAACCCGATGAACTGATCGCTCGGGTCAGAGGCTATATCAGTCTAGGCGACGAGGTTTTTGTCTTCGTTCCTGCCGGTCCCGTAACCACGATCACCGTGGCTGTTAGCGATGGCAGTGCGGGGGAACCGGCCAACGCGGGCGTTTTTACCCTCACCCGAAGCGGGAATATAGGGAACGCGCTGACCGTGAACTATCTCCTTGCTGGGTCGGCTACCAACGGGGTAGATTACAGTAATCTCACCAGAAGAGTTACTTTCGCGGCGGGAAGTAGTACCGCCACCGTCACGATTAACCCGCTCGAGGATACGGCAATCGAGGGGAACGAAGTCGTGCTTTTACAGATCGTCGAGGGAACTGGCTACACCCTCGGAGCCACGAGCGGCGCGGTTATCACCCTCACCGATAACGATGTTTACACAGCGATCGAACCTGCGAGTCTCGGCAGTAATATCACCCTCGTCCGCGATTCGGCCAATCGTCTCTACGCGGGATCAAGCGAAGAAACCCTACCGCTTTATAGCCTAGAGGATACACCGCTCCGGATCGGTCAATATCCCGATTGGCAAGCACTCGCAGTCGAGCGGATCGACGGACTCAACCAGATTTTATGGAAAAATACCCGCAATAACTATCTTCAGGTTTGGTACACCGATACGAATTGGCGCTGGCTCGGCGGGGATAGTACAAACGGATTAAATACCCTAGATGCGTACAATCTAGAGAAAAAATTCCAGTTCGATGCCAACGGGGACGGCCGGATCGGTATGACCTTCAGCAACCTTGAAGCGGCGGGATCGGTCGCGATCGTCCGGGATACCCTGAACCGACTCTACGCCCGAACGAGCTTAGGAGATACGGCGATCGGGGCGATTAACGGTACACCCCTGACGGAAACCTCGAATCCTGGACGACAGATTCTCGGCGCGGAAACGCTAAACGGGATCAATCAGATCGTCTGGCGAAACAGGACGACGAACGCGCTCGAACTTTGGACGATGGACGGGGACTGGCAGTTTGCGGGAAATGACGCTCCGATCGCCCCCACCTCCCCGACGGCATTACAATTAGAGCGGGATTTCGAGATGGATCTCAACGGCGACACCGTGATCGGTCGTTTACCGAACCTATCGGATATTACCCTAACCCTCACCCCAGCTACTGTCACCGAGAACGGTACACCGAACCTCGTTTATACCTTCACCCGTCGCGGCCCGCTCACCAATCCCCTCGCGGTGAACTTCAGTGTCTCGGGAACCGCAACCTTGACCACCGACTATACCCAAACTGGGGCGCTCACTTTTACCGCGACTGGGGGAACGGTACGCTTTAACGCGGGCGCAAGTACGGCGATCATCACCATCGATCCCGTCGGCGACGCGCTCATCGAACCCAATGAAACCGTCTCTCTCGCGATCACGCCAGGAGTCGATTATACCCGCGGGACGACGGAAGCCATCACGGGAACGATCGCCAACGACGATCTACCGACCCTGACGATCGATAACCTGATCTTCCTGGAGGGATTGGAAGCGAACGCATTGATCCCCGTCCGTCTTAACGGCCCTTTCGGTGAACCGATCCGCGTCAACTACACCACCGCCAACGGCACGGCGATCGCGGTCGCAGATTACACCGCGTCCTCAGGAATTTTGACGATTCCGGCCAATACAACCACCGCTTTTATTCGCATCCCGATCGCTAACGATACCCTCAACGAAGCGGACGAAACCTTTACCGTTACCCTGTCCAACCCAGTCAACGCCACGATCGCCCGTGCGATGGCGACGATCACCATCACCGATACTCTCGAAAGCGATGTCAGCACCGTCCTCACAAATGGGTTAGAAAACCTACAACTGACTGGCACGAATCCGATTAACGGCACTGGTAACGCAGGTAATAATCGCATCACAGGTAATAGTGGCAATAATATCCTCAATGGTGGTTTAGGGAATGACACTCTCGCGGGTAATGCGGGTAACGATACCCTCACCGGTGCAGCGGGAGTGGACAGATTTGAATTCCGGTCTATCCGTGCTTTTGTTGCCAGCGATTTTGGGGTAAATACGATCAGCGATTTCGTAGTTAATCAAGATAAAATTGTCTTGAGTAAAACTACTTTTGCCGCTTTAACCAGTGGGGTTGGTAACGGTTTTAGTCAAGCTAGTAATTTCGCCGTCGTTGCGAATAATAGTTTAGTTGCCGCTAGTAATGCTTTCATTGTTTATAGTCGTGGCACTGGTCATCTATTCTATAACCAAAATGGTGGCGCAGCGGGTTTGGGAACCGGTGCTAATTTTGCAGTTTTCACTGGTAATCCTAGCCTAACAGCCAACGATTTCCTCTTAGTCGCTTAATCGAAAACAGTAGTCAGTTATCAGTTTTTGTCAAATTTACAGTTTTAGGAAGGCAGGATCGATCACCAGTTTAATAGTTGAATATTCCTAGCATTATCGGGGAAAATCTTAGCCAAGTTTTTCGGCAGCGAAAGCCCAAAATTAACCGCAACATGGACTTGCGTTAAAATAATCTACCAAGTCTTAAGGCGGACTAGATTAAGCCCAAAAGAGTATAGACTCAAGTACATATACTCTAATACACTTAGTCCCAATATATACCGTTTCCTAAGCTAGTGAGGTACACCTATTTTTCTTCCCTTTTGCCTCTTGCCTTTTGCCTAAAACCCATAACTTTTGTACCTCAGCAGACTGAAAAACGCTATAGTTTAAGCGAAGTGCTGTTGAGGGAATTTTCCTTGATTAACCCGAAAATAGAAGCCCTACAAGTTTTTCAAGCCCTAGAGACGAGGATTTTCATAGTCATTGGCTAATCGATATCTAGAGACCTAAGATTTGGACTTCTCCGGCAAGAATTAGGTTCAAATAGAGTCGGGCCAATCATTAGACCTCTTGTAAAAATCAAAAATTGTCGAGGTTGATTAGGAGTCAGTGGCCAGTAGTCGTTCGTCCGGAGAACTAAGAACGAATAATAATCGATTAAATGGTCTATTTACATACTTTATGCCACTTAATCCTTATTTTTGACGTTTTTGAACCACTAAAAATTGATTATGCCAGAGGTTTACTGAAATCGTTAATATTAATTTTACTCTTGCCTTTTTAGATCTTCTGGCCCCTTGAAAAGCCCCATCTCATCCTGTATTCTGAGTCAGCGTAAGAACCATAAATGTCAAATCTCAATTGATCGACTTAAATCTTAAACTATAATCATCACCCGATCGCCCGGTATTGGAGGGACAAAACAACTCGTGAGTATAACTGATTTAATCCAAAAAGGCGGAGTGGCTATGTGGCCGCTGCTTTTTCTGTCTATTTTAGCTCTTAGCACTATTATCGAACGAATTTGGTTTTGGAGTCGCACCCTCCTCAGTGAAGGCCAGATTTTAAACCGGATTATGGAATCGGCCACCCGTAACTGGGATCTAGCCACGAAAGTCGCCAGAGATTCCCGCAATCACCCCATCGGGAGTTATCTTTATGCTCCCCTGCGCTTAGAAAATCCAGATCCAGAGGTTTTTCACTTTGCCCTCGAATCGGCTGCCGATGAACAGTTATCCTTAATGAAACGGGGCGATAAAATCCTTGAAGCAGTCATCGCCCTTTCCCCCCTGCTAGGATTATTAGGGACGGTACTCGGTTTAATTACCTCTTTGGCCAATATTCAACTGAGTGACCTGGGAACTTCCTCCACAGCCGGAGTAACTTTAGGTATTAGTGAAGCTTTAATTTCCACCGCTACCGGCTTAATTGTCGCTATCTTTAGCCTCGCTTTCTATCGCATTTTTCAGGGACTCTGGTTCAATCAAGCTAGAATTTTTCGCAAGGCTGGCAGTGATTTAGAAATTATCTACCGTCAACGTTGGCTAGATGGGGAAGACCAACAATACGCCCTCAGTGCTAACCTAGAAAAACCTCTCGAACGCTAAATCTCTCCCTTATCAGCCATGGCCGAAACTAAATCTCTTAACCACAAAAAGCCAAAAAGTAGCCATATTACGGCTCGTCCGCTCAAATTATGGCATGAGCAACACCGCATTCAAGAGGATGTGCAGGTTAATATTATTCCCCTGATCGATGTAATTTTCTGTATTCTCACCTTCTTTATTCTCGGTGCAGTGGGATTATCTCGCCAACAGGCTATCAGTCTTGATTTACCGAAAGCTAGTACCGCTACCACCCCGATGCGGGAAATGTTGGTGGTTAGTCTCGATGATTTCGGACAACTCTACGTCGAAAAACAGATGGTGACTCGCCTCCAGTTATTCGAGGCAATCAAGAATTATCATCAATATAGTCCCAATGGACTGATGGTACTGAATGCCTCCAGAAATGCCAGTTATAACGAAGTGGTTGGGGTTTTAGACCTACTGCGACAGGTAGGCGGCGATCGCGTGGCTTTAGCGACTCTATCGGGGGAGGCTAACAATCCCACAATAGAAAATAGCAATCCTTTGCCCAATTTGCCGACTAATCCCACCTCACCCGGTTTAACCAATCCTCTGGGCAGAAATTAACTAGGAATGGATGCGATAGCTGAGTAATTGTTCTTCGAGAGCTGCAATGCGATTGTAAGCCGCCGTCAATTGTGCCGTCAATCGGCGAATTTGGATTTCATCGGCAAAAGAATTTTCTCCATTGACAGCCGGGGCCTGTTTGCCACCGTGATCTCGGAGAATATCTTTATGATCGTAGAGGCTATTATCGGATAACTCGGAAAAACCGACCATTTCCAGTGATTCTCGCGGGGAACGACTCGATTTATCCCCAGCTAGGATAGCAATTTGCTGGCTGAGGCTTTCGACAATATCCTGTAGATGATCGACTTTCCGATCAAGACTGATAATCTGTTGTTGTAGTCCATTCATACAATTACCTAGAGATTAAGGGGGCTTCCCCTCTATGCTAGGCTCTAGAGGAGATGGACTATAACAATTTATGATTGATTTAACGATCCCTTTACTGCCCTTAACTAATCTTAATATATTGCCAGAGTCAACCAGCTGCCCCCGATAGCACTTCTATTAGAAATTAAGGTAAGCTGTTGAGCGGTAAGCCTCGATTTTAAGGAACTAAATTATGTTTAAAAATTGGTCTTTCGATGATTGGATGAATCATATCCTTTTTCTGGCTACAATTGTGGCTTTGCTGACGATTTGGCTGGGCAGATAATTAAACTATGATTGCCAATCTAATTTTAGGGATGTCAAGATAACTGGAGTCATTGCACCGAGAATCCCCGTCCATTTTAGGGCAGGGAGTGTCAAAATAAGAAACAAAACCCTCAGCGATCGATATGACTGACTCAAGCCCAAAAATTTGTATTCTCGGTGGTGGTTTTGGTGGACTCTATACTGCTTTACGTTTGAGTCAATTGCCTTGGACCGATCAACACCCTCCCAAAATTACCTTAATTGATAAAAACGATCGCTTTTTATTTTCTCCCCTTCTCTACGAATTAGTCACCTCAGAACTGCAATCCTGGGAAATTGCCCCCCCTTTCAGCGAATTGCTCGCTAATACCCCCGTTGACTTCCAACAGGGAACCGTCACGGCGATAGATGTTAATAATCATAAAATAACCCTTGACAATCAAAACGATATATGCTATGACCGCCTCGTGATCGCCCTCGGTGGTCAATCCTCCCTTGAATTCCTACCCGGGGCCAAAACCCACGCTATCCCTTTTCGTAGTCTAGAGGATGCCTATCGTCTTCGGGATCGACTTAAAACCCTAGAACAATCCGATCGCGATAAAATTCGGGTCGCCATTATCGGGGGCGGTTATAGCGGCGTAGAATTAGCCTGTAAGCTGGCCGATCGCCTCGGAGAAAGGGGAAGAATTCGTCTGATCGAAAGAAATAGCGATATACTTGGCCCTTCAACCCAATTTAACCGCGACACCGCCAAAAAAGCCCTAGAAAAACGTCTAGTTTGGTTAGACCTCGAAACCACCGTCGCCGACATCCAAGCGGATCGCCTCTCCCTTGACTACAAAGGACAGATCGACAATATCCCCGTTGATCTAATTCTCTGGACCGTTAGCCCGATCGCCTCCCCACTGCTCGCTAATTTGCCCATAGCACATAATGAGCGCAAATTACTAAAAGTTAATCAATATTTACAAACTGTCGAAAACCCCAGCATCTACGCGATCGGCGATGCGGCCGATAGTCGCGACCAAGAGGATAAACCATACGCTGCCACGGCCCAAGTAGCCCTTCAACAGTCCGACTACTGCGCTTGGAATATTTGGGCGAGTTTCCACGATAAACCAGCTTTACCCTTCCGTTATCAACCTTTAGGCGAAATGTTGACCCTCGGAGTCGATGAAGCTACGATTAGCGGTTTAGGACTAGAATTAGCCGGTCCCCTTGCCCATCTTACCCGTCGCTTAGTCTATCTCTACCGTCTGCCTACCCTTAACCATCAAATCGCCGTAGCATTCAACTGGATTACCCAACCGCTTCTATCCCTCATCTCTGAGTAGCGAGTTCAGATATTCCTCCACTAATAAACTATCTCGATCGGTCAATTCCTGACCATCGAGACGATTTAAAAGCATTACTGCACCAAATAACCGATTATTAACCCTAATTGGCACAGCTAAAGCCGTTTTTATCCCCAAAGCCACCGCTATATCCTGACGAATGCGATTATCTCCGAGGGTTTGTCCTACCACCACCGGACAACTCCCCTGGTAAACCACCGTACACAATCCCGACGTGGCAATATCACCCCTTTTGCCCACAATTGCCTGGGTATTTTTACCCGCACCCGCACGATAATCAATACTATCACCGTCAAATTCGGCAATGATAACCGTTTCTGTTGGAATTAAACCTAAAATTTCTTCAGCAATGCGATCGAGATTAGTTAATTTTTCCATAATGGGTTAGGGGTTGAGGAAATGGGGTGTTATACTCAAAAAAAAGAGCAATTCATTAACTTTAGTCTATAGTTTGTGAACTCAAATGAAAGATAACACCCCCAAAGTAAAAAGTCTCAAATCTTATCTTCAGCATTTGCCTCAAGATGCGTCGGAAGCGATCGTTAGCACCAACTTTGCACGTTACCTGATATCATATTTAGGATTTTCAACCACGGAGATAATCCCACAGTACGAAACGGGAGGCGGTGGGATTACCGACTTTGCCACTCGGAGAAACCTAGCAAACGATATTTTTCTGCATACAAAGAGTAATCCTTTTCTGCTGATAGAGTTAAAGGGTAGAGATATTAACCTAACTGAAAATAGTCCAAGTTATAAGGCAACTGTCAATCAGTTAAAGCGTCAGTTATTAGGGACTAAGTGTCAAGCAGCCCAATGGGGAATTATCAATAATAGTTCACACATCCAGTTATTTAGAAAACATGGTAAAACCATTTTTCCTGCCACTACTTGCATAGAGCTAACCCCTGAGAACATTGATGATACTGTAGCTCTGATCAAGACAAAAATTGACAATACTCCCAAAGCATTAACGGTTACTGTTTACAATAATAAAGGCGGTGTAGGCAAAACCACCACCACCGTAAATCTTGCGGCTATTCTTGCTTTTTTAGGTAAAAAAGTTCTAGTTTTAGACTTTGATTTTAATCAACGAGATTTAACTGGCTCTCTCCTAAACATAAAACCACAAAATGGACTACTAGAAGAGGCTTTAACTGATAAGAATATTGATCTAAAATCAGTGATTATTCCTTATATTTTTAAGAATACAAAACTACAAATTACCTTCGATGTTGTTCCTGCTGATCCTAAAATAGCAGGGCTGACGGAATTTGACTATCATTCTAAAATGAAAATATCCACTCTCCATAGAAAATTAGACTTAGCTAGATATGAATATGATTACATCTTTATAGATGCAGCTCCCAATTGGCGATTTACTAGCCAGCTGGCTGTTTATGCTGCCGATGTTGTCCTCTTACCCACAAAACATAACAATTCATTCTCCCTTAATAATGCAGCCACTGCCATCAAGGAGTTTCTGCCGGAAATGCAAAAATCAAAAAAAGATGGGACTCCCATAGCCTTACCAATTTTTTTCAACGGTGAGAAGATTACTCAACCACAGTTACAGCTTGCCCAAAAAGAAATTAATCAAATACTAAAAAATGACAAAAACCTTGTACACTATTTTTATCCCAGATATACTAATGCCAAAAAAGATTTACATATTCATCACCTGCCAGAATACGCTATTATAGCCAGTGCTGCTTTTGAGCGCGTGCCAGCCGTTTATAAAAATCGTTCCGCTCATGACTATTACAAAGACTTAGCAAAGGAGTATTTTTTACAATGATGGAATATACCGATATTGGTACTTTGAAGTATCTCTACTTAGATGAAATAGAAATTACTAATGGGACAGATGCTGATAGTTTTTTAATTGAAGTTGCTGCCAAACTATTACAGCAGACAGGTGGACGCAATTGGCTGCCTGTAATCGTCAAAGAATTATCAGAGGATCGCTATGAAGTTATCGGCAACTCATTTGTTTATGCTGTGGCTGAAAGGGCTGGACTAGAAAGAATTTGGTGTATTATTGCCGATGGAACAGAAGATGCTAGGAATATATCCAGAGCTTTGGCAAGAGAAGAAACCCCAAAACTAAATCTGTCAACAGCTTCAAGAGAAGAAATTAAATCTGCTTTACAGTTCTTAATTGAACAACCGAATAGCCCACTGAAAACAGTTAAATTAGCTACTGCTACTGCTAGGATTGATGAGGCTCCCCGTCAATTCTGGAAGAGTTTAGATTCAATTGTTGCCCTCAAGTGTGGAATTACAAAAGGGAAGGGATTAGATTTACTCAAAACTGTCTTTTATCTCACTCCTCAATCTCAACAAGATGCAGTGATTGAGGAGTTTTCAGAAGAAACTCTCAAACTCAAGACTGTTTCCGAATTAAAGACTCTAGCCAAAGAAAAGGGAATCGTTGGTTTAAGCAAGATGAAGAAAGCAGAGCTAGTCAGAATATTAGCGCAATAAGAAAAAGGAGTATGAATTATCAATTAGGAAGTGGGGAAGTGGGGAGAAAAAAATCTGTCTCCTGTCTCCTGACTAGAAAATAGAGCCTGAAATAACGCAAATTCGTCAATCATACTAAATCCATTGAGTATAGGCTACATATCAGGAGAGGAGATCATGCCAGTGGAGTGACTCTTAAATTATTACAGATGTGTCAGCAGCTGCGTGTAAGCATCCCACCGAAAAACTAATGCGCGGGGGGTTTGGGGGCGGCACTTCGACAGGCTCAGTGGCCGCGCCACGCCCCCAACGGGGGGTTTGGGGGGTAGAACCCCCCAAAAGCTTGGATTGAGCGATAAAATCAGAAGTAATACTAAATCCCTTGAGTCTAGGCTACATATCAGGAGAGGCACTGATTTGGAAATAGAAGCTGAAATAACGCAAATTCGTCAATCAGAATATTTTCATGCTTGGCGGTGTCAACTTTGGCATCGGGACTGACTTCGTTAGCCTTTCAGCAATAAATCGCTAATTTCCGACTGACAATGACCAATTAAACGATTAAGGGCTTTTTTTCCTTGTTTACCTTGATAATCTGAGCGATCGCTCTCAGTAATTCCATAGGGACGACCGATCGCCACCTTGACACGATGATAAAAGACAACGGGATGCCAACCATCTTGATCGAATAAAGGTTCTGTGGTATCTAACCAGCGCAGCAAACGCACGGGAAAAGGACTAATAACAGTTTCCGACTCGGAGAGAATAGCCACAGGTAAGACAAATAAATTCTCCACGGGACAACGCAGGGCTAAATGGGCAAATCCGCTCTGAAAACGGCTAATTTGACGAGTAGCAGTCAAATTTAACATCGGCGATCCACCTTCTGGAAATAAACCGATCCATCGTCCGGACTGTAAAAAATCCGTTGCTTGCCGAAAAAAAGTCCGGTGGCGTTTTTCGGGGGTATCAAAGGGAAAACAGCCCAATTCTCCGATTAATTCCCGCAAAAGTGGCGTTTTTCCCATGTAGTGATGACAGGCGATCGGGAGAGTTTTGCCCAAAGCTTGAATTAAGATCGGCGCGTCCAAAAAGCTACGATGGTTACTTACCACGATCGCCACTCCTTGGCCGGGTAGATTTTCTTGACCGACGGTAAACAGACTCGTGCGCGTGGTATCAAGAATTAAACGAGAGGTGGATAGGGGGGTAAGCAGCTTCATGGAAAAAAAAAATCGGCCTTAAGATTGTTTTTATTGACTTAGACTACAACTAAAGGATAAAACAGAATTAGAGGATCATAAAATATAAGGGATTATGTCCCAATCATCTACGGATCAGCCTCGGGGCAGCCTCGTCTATTTAAAAAAATAAATTTCATGAATGATTTAAATGAGCGAAAAACATTTGCTTTAACAACACCTCTTTATTATGTCAACGATATCCCTCACATCGGTAGTGCCTACACAACGATCGTAGCGGATGTTATGGCACGATGGCAGCGGTTACAGGGGAATTCTGTTCTCCTAATTACAGGGACCGACGAACACGGACAGAAAATCGAACGAACCGCGGCAGCCAAAGGACTCAATCCCCAGGAACACTGCGATCGCATTGTCACCAGTTTTGCCAATCTCTGGGTAAAGCTACACATCCAGTATGATCGCTTTAGTCGCACCACTGCCCCCCGTCATCAGGCAATTGTTAACGAATTTTTTGAAAGAGTCTGGGAAAAGGGCGATATCTATCTCGATCGCCAACAGGGTTGGTATTGCGTCGCCTGTGAAGAATTTAAGGAAAAAAGAGAACTGTTAGATAATGGCTGTTGTCCCATTCATACTAATCTGGCCGCCGAATGGCGCGACGAGGAAAACTATTTTTTCCGTCTCTCTAAATACCAAGCACAACTAGAACAACTTTACCAAGAACAACCCGATTTTATTCAACCGGAAAGCCGACGTAATGAGGTTCTCAACTTCGTCAACCAGGGACTACAGGACTTCTCCATTTCTAGGGTTAATGTGGCTTGGGGGTTTCCCATTCCCCACGATGGTCAGCATACCATCTACGTTTGGTTTGATGCCCTTCTTGGCTATGTTACCGCCCTTCTCGACCCCGAAGACGAACCCACCCTAGAAAATGCCTTGGCCAAATGGTGGCCGATCGATCTGCATCTGATCGGTAAAGATATATTAAGGTTTCATGCCATTTATTGGCCGGCTATGCTAATGTCGGCGGGGTTACCCTTGCCCAAAAGAGTGTTCGGCCATGGCTTTTTGACCAAAGACGGGCGGAAAATGGGCAAAAGTCTCGGTAATACCCTCGATCCCTTCGATTTAGTTGATCGCTACGGGGCCGATGCCGTCCGTTACTATTTCGTTAAAGAGATTGAATTAGGACAGGATGGCGATTTTCAGGAAACCAGATTTGTTAATATTCTTAACGCAGATTTAGCCAACGATTTAGGCAACCTCCTCAATCGCACCCTAGGCATGGTCAAAAAATACTGCCAAAATATCCCCCCCCAGTTGACTGGCGTAGATATCCCCAACGATAATCACCTTAAGAATATGGGGATCAATTTAGGAGGCATTGTTGAACAGAAGTATGATGCGCTACAATTTGATCAAGCCTGTGAGGAAATATTGGCGTTAATTCGCGCTAGTAACAAGTTTATCGATGAGAGTGCGCCCTGGAGTTTATTTAAACAGAAACAACAAGCAGCGGTAGAACAAGTCCTCTACGCAGTTTTGGAATCAGTAAGACTCTCTGCCTACCTACTCTCACCGATAATACCGACCTTGAGCAGTAAAATTTATCAACAACTAGGTTTTGTTATTGATTTTAATACTTTCAGGTCGGAGGATGGGGAAAACTTCCCTGATGGTGTCTCTTTTTCCCAACACTGTCAATGGGGATTACCCACAAATCCACAACTAGGAACACCTGAACCGATCTTTTCTAAACTAGAACTGCCGTTAAACGATTCCTAAAGGAATTTTTTAATAACTCTATTTTTTAAGGTCTGTTGTCCTTTGGGACACAACTGGCAAACAATCAACACTAAACTTTTAACAAACGAGGAAAAATAAAATGTTTGACGATTATGACACAGCCCCAGTCTTCACCCCCGAACAAGTGCTAGAAAATCGCGGTCGTGTGGCGATTTTCATCGATGGTTCTAATTTATTTTATGCGGCTCTGCAATTAGGTATCGAAATTGACTACACCAAATTACTTTGTCGTTTAACTGCCGGTTCTCGTCTCTTGCGCGCCTTCTTTTATACTGGAGTTGATCGCACTAACGAAAAACAGCAGGGATTCCTCCTCTGGATGCGTCGCAACGGCTATCGAGTCATCGCTAAAGATCTAGTACAATTGCCCGATGGTTCCAAAAAAGCCAATCTGGACGTGGAAATCGCCGTGGATTTAATGGCGCTAGTGGGTTCCTATGATACCGCAGTAATTGTCAGTGGTGATGGGGATTTAGCCTATGCTGCCGATTCCGTCAGTTACCGCGGTGCGCGAGTGGAAGTGGTTAGTTTGCGATCGATGACCAGTGATAGTTTAATTAATGTAGCCGATCGCTATGTTGATCTAGATCAAATTAAAGAAGAAATTCAAAAAACCAGCAAACATCACGTTAGTTATAATAATTTCCCCGTCAGCGTCTTGGATCAAGATCGTAGCAGTCGCTAGAAAAATTCAGCAAAAATCAAGTTTAAGGTGGGTAATTCCCACCTTTTTCAGTTATCAGTTATCAGTTATCAGTGATACTAAATCCGCTGAGTATAGGCTACATATCAGGAGAGGCACTCATGGAAGTGGAGTGACTCTTAAATTATTACAGATGTGTCAGCAGCTGCGTGTAAGCATCCCACCGAAAAACTAATGCGCGGGGGGTTTGGGGGCGGCACTTCGACACGCTCAGTGACCGCGCCACGCCCCCAACGGGGGGTTTGGGGGGTAGAACCCCCCAAAAGCTTGGATTGAGCGATAAAATCGGAAGTAATACTAAATCCCTTGAGTATAGGCTACATATCAGGAGAGGCACTCATGCAATAACTGGATTTAGTATACCACTCCCCATCTGCTGCCTCCTCAATCAAGCGATACTACTGCGCTTTCTCGCTTCCTTATAAGATGTTCCCACATCCTGTAAACCGACTTTAATCATTTGTTGTTCCAAAAGAGCAAAAAAACGCAAGCGATCGCCACCTTTAATCACCGCTAAATTGTGCGCTTCCGCTAAGGCGATCGGATAACCATAACCTTTTAACACCTGGGCCAGTAAAATACTCAAAGAGCGATCGAGTAATTCTCGCTCCTCCACCACCCAAGCAGGAACCTCTACCCTAGCGATTTCCGTCCCCACATGGAGATAACAGAAGTAAATGCGATGTTCATCCCCATAAAGATCGAGTATCTTCAAAGAACTGCGCCAAAAAGGACTTCTTTGCCCCGGTTCCAATAAATAACCCCAGAGAGAAGCATCCCGGAGAGGATCGACAACGCGACAGGGGGTTTTTTCTGGGTCTAAATCACCGCAATTGATCAAGCAATTGGGAGTATCATGGGGACAAGATTGTAAACGCAGGAAATTTAAGCTTTCCGTGCTACGAGAAGCACTAATATAACCTATAAGCGGGATTTTAGCCGAGCGCAAATCGTCCCAAGACTGAAAAATCGGTGGCAAAATTAAATCTTTTGCTTCCGGGGGGAGACTATCGATAAACCAATAGATCAAAGAACCATCCACAAGGGCTAAATTTGGTTCATAATGGGCGCCGGGGGGTTTTACCCAACGAGTAGCCATTTCCGCTAACATTTGGCTTTCTAATACCGTGCGACGATAACTCATCCACTCATCGACGCGAATACCCCACTGTTTAGAAATGTAGAGGTCTTCTGATTTGTAATAGACTTCGGGAATGCTATCGAGGAGCGGGTGCAAATTTTGACCATAGTGCAACATAATCCTACCGATATTAATTAGATAACAGTAGGCGATTTCGTGGTGGGAAGGGGCAATCTGGGAACCATCCGTGGCAAAAACGCTATGACTTTCGGGAGCGGGAAGGATAGTAACGCGGGTGTCGAGAGGTTCGATCGGTAGCGCGACAGAGAAAATTAGGCGATCGTGCCAGTTATGATAGAGTTCTAGCAGTTTTTCCTGTTGCTGTTGAGCCTGTTCTAAAAGAATTTTAGCCCGTTGCACGCGCTCGCGACTAGCTGTCACTTCCTGTTGAAAATGTTGACTGATTCCTGGCATTTTTGCCGCTAATTTCGCAAGATCGAGCATAGCTATCCTCTCCCTGACTTTTTTTGATGTTATCGCAATTTCCTGTCTCTAATGCTAATTTTGTCAATTATGTCCAAATTTATCCTTAGTAATCTCCGCTTACAGCAGTTATCTTAATGGTGAGATAGGAAGTTTTCCTTTTGGGGAGTCGCTCGTCAATACCAAAAAGGAATTCTGCGTATTTAGACAATATTTCTCCTTAAGATCATTATAGTTTTGATAAGAAATAATTTGCTCATGTTGCATTCTACCAACAATAATACCAGGGTGTATTCCTAGTTGTTCGGCAAATTGATTAATAGCTTTTCTATTCAGAGAATTATTGGCGATAAATCTCTGCCAATCTCTGGGATCAATTAAGAAATTAGCCGCAAAAACATCCGCCTCTTTTTCTTTAATTGTATCTTGAATATCTTGCCCCTCTAAAAATAAAGTTCGTTTCCCATGTAATAAAATATGACCAGCTTCATGAAAAAAAGAAAACCAAAAATGATCATTTGTTTTGTATCGATCGCTCAATTGAATTAAAGCTCTGTGAGAATCTAACCAACGGGTAGCACCGTGTACCCTTGTTTTCGGAAGTTCAGGGACAAAGGCTAAGGCAACCCCCGCTGCCGCACAAAGCTCGATCATTTGCGGTTGAAATACCTCGATAGACTTAATAGTTAACGAACGAATTTGTCGCAAGGCATCTCTGAATTTCAACTCGTTGTAATCAGCACAATTAATTTTCGATGCTTCTATTTCTCCTTGACGTAACCATGCTGTTATTGCCCCTCGATCGCTATCAAATGCTTGAGACTTTCTAAAATCAATCGATAAATTTCTCCCCCAAATCTCCTCCCATTGCTCAGGGGAGACAACGGCAAAAAAATTCAAGCTCTCTCGTAATTGCTCTATTTTATCCTCATCAAACTTGAGCCAGCCTAATTCAGTCATCTGCCGATAAGGAATTTGTTTTAACCAGCCTAAATAACCTTTTAATCTTTGATTCTCATTTTTTCTCGCTAAATATTCCCGATAAAGTCTTTCGCGCTCTATCCAGAAACTGGCGGGAGTTCCTAACACTAACTCTATCTGTAAGGCGGTATCGATAGTAATCTCCGCTTTACCTTTTATGATCTCATTGATAGTCTTTTTTGGTCTGCCCATGCGTTGGGCGAGTTCCGATTGAGACATATTTCTTTCTTCTAGGATTTCGGCAAGGGTTTCTCCCGGTGGAGAAATAAAATCCGGTGCATATCTGTTCTCAATAGTATTAGTCATGGGTGTCATCTATGCCAATAATTACGACTGCGGTTACTTTCTTCCAATCAATTCCCCCGTCTGCTTTTTGAGGAATCGGTATATTAGCTGGCTCAAAAATTAGTCTGAGGGGATGAACTAAATCTAAAGATAGTTGTCCAGCACGGTTATATAACAATTCGTGGCAACGTCCCGGCAGCGATCGCATTTCCTCCAGGACAATAACTGCTTTTAAGTCGTCGAGTCTTTGCCTGATTTTCTTAGCCATCTTCTCTCCATACTGTTTTTTCAGTAGTCTTTGGCTATTGCATTCGTTCTCAAATTTTTTTTCCTTAAATACAATATCCATTGTAGATGACCCTTGTAATATTGTTAACCTCAAAGGTTAACAATATTTTATGGCAGCACACCTGGGTTGCATCCAGTACAAACGCTCTAAATATATCGTTAAGAGCTAATAGTCTAGACACCAGTTCTGAAAATGAGGTTAGCTAGAGACAGCTTTTCAGACGTTGGCCGATTAATCAGGTGATAATTATCGCTAAAATCGCACTATCAAGCCAAAACAACGAAGCTGTAATTTTATCGCCTAATAACGCCCGAATTGAGTGCCGCCGCCGCCCAAGAAAAAGACAATCTCTAACATCTAAACCGGAGAAAAGCACAATCGCGGACTTGACAACAACAGCAACAATTTGCTATAATGACCTTTTGTCAACGATTTGACCTTCGGTAATAGGAGTTCAGAGTAACCTTAGATACAGCCCTATCATGCCCACCATTCAGCAATTAATACGCGACGAAAGATCCAAAGCGAAAAGAAAAACCAAATCTCCCGCCCTCAAACAATGCCCCCAACGTCGGGGAGTTTGTACAAGAGTATATACCACCACACCGAAAAAACCCAACTCAGCCCTACGGAAAGTCGCTAGGGTACGTTTGACCTCTGGATTTGAGGTGACAGCCTACATCCCGGGCATCGGTCATAACCTGCAAGAACACTCGGTCGTCCTCATTCGCGGCGGTCGGGTCAAAGATCTACCCGGAGTCAGATATCACATCATTCGCGGCACCCTCGATGCCACTGGGGTGAAAAACCGTCAAAAGGCGCGCTCTAAGTACGGAACCAAACGCCCCAAACCCGCCGCTAAATAAACAGGGAATTGATTAACCAAAAAAATACTCCCACCGAGTCGGTCAAAGTTAACCCAAGAGACTGAAAACTCGCAGGAGGGGGTTTGAGATGGGCTGTAATCATCCGACTGTCAAGCAAAAGTTAAAGTTAACCTAGAAAATTCAGGAATATTCCGATGTCTCGCCGTAAAAACGTCAAAAAACGTCCTATTCCCCCCGATCCCGTTTACAATAGCTGTTTAGTCAGCATGACCATCCGCCGGATCATGCGATCGGGCAAAAAATCCCTAGCCGCTAACATCGTTTACGATGCCCTGAAAACCGTCGGCGAACGTACCGGTCAAGAACCCCTAGAAGTATTTGAAAAAGCCGTTAAAAACGCCACCCCCCTAGTGGAAGTGAAAGCCCGCCGGGTCGGTGGAGCCACCTATCAAGTGCCGATGGAAGTACGCACCAACCGTGGTAGTACATTAGCACTACGCTGGTTAGTCCATTATGCCAGAACCAGAGGCGGCAAAACCATGGCTGGTAAACTAGCTAACGAGATCATGGATGCGGCCAACGAAACCGGCGGCACGATCAAAAAACGGGAAGAAACCCACCGGATGGCAGAGGCAAACAAAGCCTTTGCCCACTATCGTTACTAAAAAGATACTTTAAAGATACTTTAAGGGCGGTGGACTACACCGCTGCCGCCAAAAAACTGTCAAGAAAAGTATAGAATTGTAAATAGTGTAAAAAATCCTAGAACAAAATCCCATCACTGGCAAGCAAAGCAAGGAGGTTGCTGTGGCACGGACTATCCCGCTAGAGAGAGTGCGAAACATCGGAATCGCCGCTCATATAGACGCGGGCAAAACAACGACAACAGAAAGAATCCTGTTCTACACGGGAGTCGCCCATAAACTGGGCGAAGTCCACGACGGAACGGCAATTACCGACTGGATGGAACAGGAACGGGAGCGGGGAATCACCATCACCGCCGCCGCCATCAGTACCAGTTGGCAAGATCATCGCATCAACATCATCGATACCCCCGGCCACGTCGATTTCACCATTGAAGTGGAACGTTCCATGCGGGTACTCGATGGCGTGGTGGCGGTTTTCTGCTCTGTGGGTGGTGTACAACCCCAATCGGAAACCGTCTGGAGACAAGCCGATCGGTACAAAGTACCCCGGATTGCCTTTATCAACAAAATGGACAGAACGGGAGCGAACTTCTTCAAAGTTTACGAACAATTAAGAGATCGCCTTAGAGCTAACGCCGTTCCCATCCAAATGCCGATCGGTGCAGAAAGCGAACTGAGCGGGATCGTTGATCTCGTCAAGATGCGCGCCTATATATATAAGGACGATCTAGGCAAAGACATAGAAGAAACCGACATTCCCGAAGACTTATTGAAAAAGGCCGAAGAATTCCGCGTGCAGCTGGTGGAGGCTGTAGCGGAAGCGGATGAAGAACTCCTAGAAAAATATCTAGAAGGTGAAGAACTCACCGAAGCCGAAATCAAACGCGGTCTCAGGGAAGGGACGATTGCTGGTACGATTGTTCCCGTCCTCTGCGGCTCGGCTTTCAAAAACAAAGGGGTACAACTGCTCCTTGATGCCGTGGTAGATTACCTACCCTCGCCCTCGGAGGTAGCCGCCGTTAAAGGAATTCTTCCCGATGGCAGCGAGGCCATCCGGGAAGCCAAGGAC
This sequence comes from Microcystis sp. M144S2, assembly GCF_020246065.1. NCBI lineage: Bacteria > Bacillati > Cyanobacteriota > Cyanophyceae > Chroococcales > Microcystaceae > Microcystis > Microcystis sp. M144S2. The sequence continues at coordinate 45,957 of NZ_JADBTR010000011.1, read as the reverse complement.
GATGCGCCCTTCTCCGCTCTCGCCTTCAAAATCATGGCTGATCCCTTCGGTCGTTTAACCTTCCTACGGGTCTATTCCGGTGTGTTAGCCAAAGGCAGCTACGCCTACAACTCCACCAAAGGAACCAAAGAACGGATCGCTCGCCTGATCGTCCTCAAATCCAACGAACGGATCGAAGTGGATGAACTGCGCGCCGGTGATTTAGGAGCGGCGATCGGACTGAAAAACACCATTACCGGGGATACCCTCTGTGATGAGAAAAACCCAGTTATCCTAGAATCCCTCTTTATCCCCGAACCGGTTATCTCCGTGGCGGTGGAACCGAAAACCAAACAGGACATCGAGAAACTCAGCAAAGCTCTGCAAGCTCTCTCCGATGAGGATCCCACCTTCCGGGTCAAAGTTGATCCCGAAACCAATCAAACGGTAATCGCCGGCATGGGAGAACTGCACCTGGAAATCCTCGTCGATCGGATGCTGCGGGAATACAAAGTCGAAGCAACCGTGGGCGCTCCCCAAGTTGCCTATCGGGAAACCGTGCGGAAACCTGTACGGGCCGAGGGTAAATTTATCCGTCAAAGTGGCGGTAAAGGACAGTACGGCCACGTCGTCATCGAACTGGAACCGGGTGAACCGGGGTCAGGCTTTGTCTTCGTCTCCAAAATTGTCGGTGGTGCTATCCCCAAAGAATACATCAACCCGTCAGAACAAGGGATGAAAGAAGCTTGCGAATCGGGGATTGTAGCGGGTTATCCCGTTATCGACCTGAAAGCAACCCTTGTGGATGGTTCTTTCCACGATGTGGACTCCTCCGAGATGGCCTTTAAGATTGCCGGTTCCATGGCGATCAAGGAAGCGGTGATGAAAGCTTCTCCCGTTCTCCTAGAACCGATGATGAAGGTCGAGGTGGAAGTACCCGAAGACTTCATCGGTAACGTCATCGGTGATCTTAACTCCCGTCGGGGACAAATCGAAGGTCAAGAAACCGAGGCCGGCATCGCCAAAGTGTCCGCTAAAGTTCCCCTAGCGGAAATGTTTGGTTACGCCACTGATATTCGCTCTAAAACCCAAGGACGGGGCATCTTCACCATGGAATTTAGCCATTACGAAGAAGTCCCCCGCAACGTGGCTGAGGCGATTATCACCAAAAGTAAAGGGAACGGTTAATCAGTTGCCAGTGACCAGTGAGCAGTGGGGATAAACCGATCATTTAAATTCGATCGGTCAACCCTAATAACTGCTAACTTAAAACTGATCTCTGGTGACTGATTACTGTTCACCCGGCTGAAGAAGAAAAAAAAACAAAGGAACAGAAAGTAAATGGCACGCGCTAAATTTGAACGGACGAAACCTCACGTTAACATCGGTACGATCGGTCACGTTGACCACGGCAAAACTACCCTCACCGCCGCTATCACTATGACCCTAGCGGCTCTGGGTAATGCCCAAGCTAAAAAATACGATGAAATCGATGCCGCTCCCGAAGAAAAAGCCCGCGGGATCACCATCAACACCGCTCACGTTGAGTACGAAACCGCTGATCGCCACTATGCACACGTGGACTGCCCCGGCCACGCCGACTATGTAAAAAACATGATCACCGGTGCGGCACAGATGGACGGTGGTATTCTCGTGGTCTCGGCCGCCGATGGCCCGATGCCCCAAACCCGGGAACATATCCTGCTGGCTCGTCAGGTGGGTGTACCTAACCTGGTGGTCTTCCTCAACAAAAAAGATATGGTGGACGATGAGGAGTTACTGGAACTCGTAGAACTGGAAGTACGCGAACTTCTCACCAGTTACGACTTTGCTGGCGACGAAATCCCCATTATTGCCGGTTCTGCGAAAGAAGCCCTCGACTACATGACCAAAAATCCCAAGGCCCAAAAAGGCGATAACGAGTGGGTGGACGCAATTTATGAATTAATGGAAGCGGTAGATAGCTATATCCCCACCCCCGAACGGGATATCGATAAACCCTTCCTGATGGCGGTAGAAGACGTATTCTCGATTACTGGTCGGGGGACGGTGGCTACCGGTCGGATCGAACGCGGTATTGTGAAAGTGGGTGATAACGTGGAATTGGTCGGGATCAGAGAAACTCGCCCCACCACCGTCACCGGGATCGAAATGTTCAAGAAAAGTCTTGAGCAAGGGATGGCCGGTGACAACGCGGGTATCCTCCTGCGTGGTATCCAAAAAACCGACATCGAGCGCGGCATGGTGATCGCTAAACCGGGTACAATCAAACCCCACACCCAGTTTGAAGGTGAGGTGTATGTGTTAACTGCAGGAGAAGGTGGTCGTCACACTCCTTTCTTTAAAAACTATCGTCCTCAGTTCTATGTACGGACAACCGACGTAACTGGTACTATCCAAGACTACACCGCCGATGATGGCAGCACTGTAGAAATGGTCATGCCGGGAGACCGGATCAAAATGACCGTGGAACTGATCAACCCGATCGCTATTGAACAGGGTATGCGCTTCGCTATTCGCGAAGGTGGTCGCACCATCGGTTCTGGAGTTATCTCGAAAATTATCAAGTAGGCTAATCTACTAATTAACGGGGCAGTGAATTTAAAAGCTGCTCCGTTACTGTCTTTATTTTGTACCTTGACAATTGCAATAGGTGAAATTATGGCTACGCTACAACAACAGAAAATTCGCATTCGTTTGAAAGCTTTTGACCAGCGCTTACTCGATACTTCCTGTGAGAAGATTGTCGATACTGCCAATAGAACTAACGCCACAGCGATCGGACCGATTCCCCTACCGACAAAAAGAAAGATTTATTGTGTCCTGCGTTCCCCTCACGTTGACAAGGACTCCCGTGAACATTTTGAAACCCGCACCCATCGCCGCATTATTGATATTTACCAACCCTCTTCTAAGACAATCGATGCTTTGATGAAATTAGATTTACCCGCAGGGGTTGATATTGAAGTTAAATTGTAAAAAATGCCAAAAAGATGTTATCGCTAACATCTTTTTTTCTTAGAGACTCTTTGTCATGATGTTTCTCGTCTAGTTTTTGTGGACGAGAATCGCTATTGATACGCCAGCAGCCCATCAAGGTGGCGGTTGCTCTTTAAATAGGGTTGGCTGAATAAATCTAAAAACCTTGTTGGATAAGACTTTTAGACTTTTTTGACCTCAAAAAGTGCCAGCCATTGGAGGGACCGGGGCGAAAATTCAGGTACTTTTTCCCTGAAAATTAGGTAATTGACCGTCTGAAAATGGGTAAAACCCTACACCCCACACCCGTTCGGACCTCGGCGTGAGCTCGGTCGAACGCTGAGCTCACGGCCGAAGCCCACACCCCACACCCTGCCCCCACAAAAAACTTTTTCAGCAGACCCTAAATATTGATACTATTGGGGATGCGAGAGGGTTTCAGGAAAATATAAGGCGTAAATCGGGTTATATTGCGCCGATCAATCTCATTTTCGATCGCTTTTAATTTAGCTTGGAAAACCGCCAAAATCGGGTAAGTGCGTTGATCTGGGAAAGCACTTCGGGATGGATAACCAAAACGGTTAAATTGAAAAGCTGTTAAAGTCTGCATAATTTCCAATTGATAAGCGGCCTGGGCCTGGGGCGGCAAAAGACGGAGAATATAATCTATATCCACCTCTTCAGCTGCTTTGGGAGGGGATTGATAACCCGCTAGGGGAATATTCGGGCAAAAGGCGAGATAATCGTATTGAGGATAATTAACCGCCGCGTGTTGTGGTCCGGCCACAAAAATTATCTGGGTGACAACTTCGATTAATTTGGCTAAAGTGTCTAATTGTCCGTCAGAAACTAATTTTTTGATGCCTCCACCTTCAGGTGACATCAATTTTCGCGCCCAAGCTTGTAATTCTGTATCCCCGTTTACATCCGCGTCGGAAGTATAGATGCGCTGATTAGGTTGGGTCGGATCTTGATACAATTGAATGGCAACTGGTACTAATCCCCCTTGACCGCGTAAACCTCTAGCACGCCAACAGAAAAGGACAAGAGGTGCTGTCACAGCTTTCATCCCCCGTTGATAACTGCCTAAAGTTAGGTTGTTTAGGGGTGCATAATCTGCTAGAAATAAGTTACCCTTAGCGGCTTCCGAGGCAATGGTTTTATCCGGTCCCATGGCTTTTTGGAAGATAGTATCGCTGACGGGGAAATTATTTGGTAAGCTGCTAATCCCGCGAATTACCATGGGATTTGCTCCCGCTAATCTTTGGTAGGCAAAACCTGTGTTAGATTGCCAAGTTTTAATGCTTGTGGGTTGGGGAAGGATGGGAAAAAGTTCTTCGTAATCTTCTAATTTGTCGAAGGGATCAAAGATATTTTCTACCCTTGTGGCGACTCCATTGGCAATTAAAGCACTGAAACCTTTACCCCGCATTACTTGATAGGAAATAGAAAAGTTTTCGTGGGTAGGTAAATCTTTGACGAGGGTGATACCATTAACGGAATCATAAACGTACACTTGTTTTTGTCGTCTTAATAGATCTTGTCTTTTGACTGGATCAGGATCATTTTGGGGTAGCGATGGTGTCAGCAAAGTAACTCCTTATCTAAAAAATTAGAACTTAAAAAGTTTAGTCTTTTTCATGGCACTAATAGGCTAGTCAAGGTAAGGAATTACCTCTGAGAAAAGGAGCTTTTGAGGTAAATTACTGGCTAGATATAGTGTCATCTATTATATACAGTTATAACTGGGTTAGATTCCCGAAATATTGCCTCTGTTTGCAAAACTTAATATATTAGTTCTTGGACTTATGAGGTTTAAAGTTGCTGGTTTGAGGTTGGGGAGATTTTATCAGTGAACAGTAAACAGTGAACTGAAAACTCGCATTTGATAACTGGTAACTGATTACTGATTACTGAAAATGATGACGGCTAGAATAACTGATTGCTAAACCGTTTGTAGGGGAAAACCTAAAGCTTCTCGTTGCTGTAAATACAATTGAGCAACCTGTCGAGCTAAATTGCGAATTCTGCCGATATAACGGGTTCTTTCAGCTACAGCAATCACACCTCTAGCATCGAGTAAATTAAAAGTATGGGAACATTTGAGAACATAATCTAGACTGGGAATCACCAGAGAACGATCGATTAATTGTTTAGCTTCCTGTTCGTATAAACTGAATAAACTAAATAATAACTCAGGATTAGAAGCCTCAAAATTGTAGGTACATTGTTCGATTTCATTTTGTAGAAAAATATCACCGTAGAGGATATTTTCATTCCATTGAATTTTATTAATTGCCTCTACATCTTGCAGATACATGGCCAATCTTTCTAAACCATAGGTAATTTCGATTGCCACGGGACGACAATCGATGCCCCCACACTGTTGAAAGTAGGTAAACTGGGTGATTTCCATACCATCTAACCACACTTCCCAACCCACACCCCAAGCACCGAGGGTGGGAGATTCCCAGTTATCTTCCACGAAGCGAATATCGTGATCTTCCGGGTTAATTCCTAACACCCGCAGGGAGTCTAAATAGATTTCCTGAATATTATCGGGAGAGGGTTTAATTAGGACTTGATATTGATAGTAATGCTGAAAACGATTGGGATTTTCGCCATAACGGCCATCCGTAGGACGACGACAGGGTTCCACATAGGCAACGGCCCAAGGTTCCGGTCCAATTGCCCTTAAAAAAGTGTGGGGACTCATGGTTCCTGCACCTTTTTCGGTATCATAGGGTTGAGCAACTAAACAACCGCGATCAGCCCAAAATTCATTTAATTTAGCGATAACAGCCTGGAAAGTTAAAGACATGGGAAAAAGTAAAAAAGCGGATTAGGGGTTGGGGAAGTGGGGTGTAGGGTGTGGGGTGTAGGGTGTAGGGTGTGGGGTGTGGGGAGATGGGGGGTTGGGGAGAAAAAAGCTGCCGACTGTCTCCTGTCTCCTGTATCCTGTCTCCTGACGGTTAAAGTCATTGACTTACTTTTAACTGTAAGCGAAAGTGGACGGGGGTAGAAGACTGGGGGAGAACAACTAATTCATAAAATCCCTCTTCGGATAATTGACCGGACCATTGCCGATCGCTAGACTTATCTAAAAGGGTAATATTACCCGTGGGAGAGTAGAAAGATAGTAAAACTTGGCCTTCCGCCTCTAAATTTAAGTTTAACCGATCACTGGAACGCAATTTTATTGCATAGGCTTTTCCTTGTCCCTGGCTGAGAATTGCCTCGATAACTTCCTCTGCCCCCGCGTCTAAACTTTCGATCGCTTGGTAAGATAGGCCAGACTGTAAAGATTGTAACTGATTCCAGGCCAAGCCACTCCACAGTTGCCCTAGGCTTGTATCAAAACTTGGTCTTTCTGTCAATTCGGGAAATAGCTGAAAAAAAAGAGTATCAGTGAGTAAATTGAGGACTCTACCGCTTAAGCGTAACTGATTTACTTGTTCTCGCCATTTTTGTCGCTGTTGCTCGTTGTAACTACCTAATGCTTCTCTAGTGCCAAAATCGAGACGTTCTAAGCGATCGAGTATTTCTGCTGCTAGAATATCTCTTTGTTCCTGTTTCTGTTTTTCCTCTTTGATCTCCCCATAGCGGAGGCTAAACAATTCATTGACGAGATTTTTAAAAAACTGACCATCAATTCCCAACTCTAGACGGCGCTTTCTTATCTCGGCTTTCCGTTGCCATGCCCGATCCGTGGCAGAATTAAAATTATTTTCCTCCGTGGCAAAAACTGGTTTAACGGTTTCGGGTTGATTGCTGTGTTTAACCCACTGTTTTCCGATTAACCAGCCTATTGCCGCCGATAATAGCATCAAGAGGCAAAAAATAGCGATTCTGCCAGAACAGCCGAGAAAAACGGGCGATTTATTCCGAGAATTGGCGGCCATTGTCTTCTTAGACGATTTAGGGTTTTGGTCTGTAAAGATGAGATTAACACAAATAATAGGCTAAGACGCATTTTAATCGCCTATCCTGAGATTCGCCGAATCTTCCCCAATCCCTTCACCAATGCAAAAATGAAAAGCATCATTGAGAAATTGTTTGAAAATAGGGAATAAATTGTTAAAAAATTAAACGAACCTTCAGACCGATCACAATTAACCCCAAAGCAGTCAAAAATCCCCCTTCAGAACCCCGTGACACTAATAACTAATAACTAATAACTAATAACTGAATAAAACTACATTCCCATAATTTCGTAACCGGAATCTACATAAATAATCTGACCGGTAATACCACTAGAAAGATCACTGGCTAAAAAAGCGGCCGTATTTCCCACCTCAATTTGTGTCACCGTGCGATGTAAAGGGGCGATTTCTTCCACATGATGGATCATATCAAGAATTCCCCCCACGGCCGAAGATGCTAAGGTGCGAATTGGACCGGCAGAAATACCATTAACTCGTATCTTTTGGCCACCTAATTCCGCGGCTAAATAGCGAACACTCATTTCTAAACCGGCCTTTGCCACCCCCATTAAATTATAGTTAGGAATTACCTTGACACCACCGAGATAGGTAAGAGTAATAATACTTCCCCCTTCCGTCATTAAAGGTTTAGCCGATCGAGCTAGACGGGTTAGGGAAAAAGTGCTAATATCTAGGGATTTAGTGAAAGCTTCCCGAGGGATGGCGGTAAAATCGCCCGTTAAACCCTCTTTATCGGCAAAAGCGAGACAGTGAATCAAAATATCCAGTTTGCCCCATTTTTCCGCCACTGTAGCGAAAGTATCTTCTACCTGTTGGTCATTTTGGACATCGCAGGGGACATAAAAAGCGGGATTAAGTTCATCGGCCAATTCTCGCACTTTTTTCTCAAAACGGCCCTTTTCGTCGGGGAGATAGGTGACACCGATATTCGCACCAGCTTGATGGAGTTGTTGGGCAATTCCCCAAGCGATCGAGCGATTATTGGCAATTCCCGTCACTAGGGCGTTTTTTCCCGTTAAATCTAACATAGTTCTCGTTTCTCTTACAAAAATCTCCCCAATAGCCGACCCCAGCGAGATTCGGTATAATAGGGATACAGATAACGGGGCAGCAATGATCACCCCTCCCCCATTGTCTGGCAAAAAGCGCCCAAAACTTTTCCCAGTTTAGGGAGCGGTTGTGTTTAATAGAGGTGACACTCGTTGGATAATAAAAACAATTTTCCCCTTTTTTGGATGTGAGATGGACTTATCATTAATACAAGATAAACCCCTAGCAGATGTGTTCCGTCGAATCGGCAGCGGCAATTTCCCCCCGGTGGTGGAGTTGTTCGAGCGTGGCAAAACGATCTTTTTCCCGGGAGATCCCGCCGAAAGAGTCTATTTTTTGCTGAAAGGAGCCGTTAAGTTGTCGCGAGTCTATGAAGCGGGAGAGGAAATTACCGTGGCTCTACTGCGGGAAAATAGCGTCTTTGGTGTGCTATCCTTACTCACTGGTCAGCGATCGGATCGTTTTTATCATGCTGTGGCTTTTACTCCGGTAGAATTACTCTCGGCCCCGATCGATCAGGTAGAAAGGTCCCTCCGCAATAATCCCGATTTATCAATGTTGATGTTGCAGGGGTTGTCCTCGCGGATTCTGCAAACGGAAATGATGATCGAAACTTTGGCTCACCGGGATATGGGTTCACGTTTGGTCAGTTTTTTATTGATTCTCTGTCGTGATTTTGGGGTTCCCACCACCGATGGCATCCGGGTGGATCTAAAATTGTCTCACCAAGCGATCGCAGAGGCGATCGGTTCTACCCGCGTCACTGTCACCCGTTTATTGGGGGAGCTGCGGGATCAAGAAATGGTCTCAATTTACAAGAAGAAAATTACCGTCCATAATCCCGTCGCTCTCAGTCAACAATTTACTTAAATTCTGGATGACTAGCGCTTATATTTTGGTTTTGGCCATCGTGGTTTTAGGTGGTCTGATAGCGGTGATTGGCGATCGCATAGGTAGCCGTATCGGTAAGAAAAGGATGCGTTTATTTAATCTGCGTCCGAAACAAACCGCAACTTTGATGACGATTGTAACGGGAATTTTGATCGCCGGTTCCACTTTAATTGTCTTGTTTGCTTCTAGTAAATCCCTGCGTCAAGGAGTTTTTGAACTGGATCGCCTGTTAAATGAACGTCGTGCCGCTATTAAGGATTTGGAAAGTCAGGTAAGAAAAACCACCGAACAAAAAAATCAGGTGGAAAAAGCGTTAAAAACGGCTAAAAGTGAACAGATAGCCGTGCAGAAACGTCTAGAGGTTCTTAACAAAAATTATCAAGCTTCTCGTCAACGTTTGCGGTTAGTTTCGGGACAGTTGGAAAAGTTTCGTAAGGAAGTGGCTAATTTAAATAATGAACGAGTTATTTTAACTAATCAAAAGGCACAGTTAATCAGTCAACGGGAGCAATTGTCCCAACAAAAATCAATTCTTTCTAGTCAGATCAATCAACTACAAACCACCGTTAAAGTTAGAGATAAAGAGTTAGCTAATCAACAAAAGTTATTAACAGCCAGACAAGCGCGACTTCAACAGTTGGAAACCCAACAAAAAACCCTACAGCTAGAAATTGATCGCCGCGATCAACGCATTGGAGAACTCGATCAATCGATTGTGGATAAAAATTTAGCTTTGGAACAGCGCGAGGGAAAATTAAAAGATTTAGAAACCCAAATGGCTTTTCTTAAGCGGGAAGTGGAAGTTTTAGAACAATACTATCAAACCTATCAAGAATTGCGGGAAAAACAAATCGCTATTTTCCGGGGACAGGTGCTATCTTTTGGAGCTTTTCGTATTGTTGATCCCCAAGCTATTGTCGCTGTTATTGATAAGTTATTGCGAGAAGCGAATATAAATGCTATCCGTGCCACCCAACCGAATCAGCCTAATTTTGACCAGCGTTTAGTTAAGATCACAAAAGCACAGGTAGAACAGTTAAGTCAACAATTACAGGACGGTAAAGAATATGTGGTGAGAATCCTTTCAGCAGGTAATTATGTCTTAGGAGAAACCGAGATTCGTGTCTTTGCTGATGTGGTTCCCAATCAAAGAGTTTTTGAGGAGAAACAGGTCATCGCTGCCGTTTCCATTGATCCCCAAAATATGACAGAAGAAGACCTACAAAAGCGTTTAGATTTACTCTTAGCTTCGGCTCAATTTCGCGCTAGAAGTGCGGGAGTTTTAGGATCAATTCAAGTGGAAGATGGTTTATTAACTACCGTAGTTAACTTTATTGGTCAAGTGAAAAAGTCGGGTAATTCTATCGAGACACTTGAGGCAGTTGCCGCTAGTAAAACTAATACTGCTGGCCCCTTAACTTTGCGTTTAGTAGCGGTAAAAGATGGTAAAATTGTTTTTAGTACGTCTTCTTAAAAGATAGCTAAAGTTAGGAGTTGAGACTAAAATCAATTCCTTCGTAAATATCGGCAAGATTTAAGCTAATTCCTAAAGAATCTAGGGATATAATTCCCCTAGCTGGGGTGTATTCTTGCAGTAACCAATTATTCTCTGATGTTTTGCTATAGGATTCTATTAGTATCTCCCCTTGACTGACGAGAAGATATTGGTTTAATTGGGGTATAGAACGATAATAACGAAATTTATCACCCCGATCATAACCGGAGGTGGAAGGGGATAAAACTTCGATAATTAGGCAGGGATTTAAAATTTCATCGTTGCGATTATCACTCAATAATGGTTCCCCGGCAATGATCATTAAATCTGGGTATAAACCGCGATTATATTGGGGTATCCATAGACGTAGATCACTAGATTGAAGACGATAATTAGTTCCTCTTAAAGCTAATTTTAGCAGGACAATAAGATTAATGAGAATACTATTATGATTGATGCTTCCCCCTGTCATCTCGATAATTTCCCCGTCGTGATATTCGTGTTTAGTTTCTGCGCTAGTTTCTAGGTTGCGATATTCTTCTAAGCTGAGAATTTCGGGAGGAGATTGAGTCAACATTTTTACAGATTAGATATTCTTTTATTTAATCATAACACAATTAATGCTACCTATTTAATTCTAATTCTCCTTGGAGAAAATCAATAAATTGTCTGGCAGTTCTTCCCGATCGCCCATTATGTTGGGTTGCCCATTGTTTGGCACGAAATTCTAGGTCTTCTAAGCTAATTTTTAATTTAGCTACACTGGCTAAATGACGCACTATTTTCAAATACTTTTCTTGATTAGCGGGTTCAAAAGTTAGGGTTAAACCAAAGCGATCACTAAAGGATAATTTTTCTTGTACTGTGTCCCAATTATGCACTTCATCCCCATCTTTTGGTTGTGGTCGATCGGCGAAAAATTCTCTGACTAAATGTCGGCGATTAGAAGTGGCATAAACTACGACATTTTTCGGTCTAGCGGTGATGCTTCCCTCTAAAACAACCTTTAAAGCTTTAAAAGCTTCATCGTCCTCTTCAAAGGATAAATCATCGACAAAGATAATAAATTTTTGGGGCAAATCTCGCAAGATTTCAATAATTAATGGTAGGTCTTTTAATTGGGATCTGGCCACTTCAATTAAGCGTAATCCTTGACTATGGTATTTTTGCAATAATCCCTTGACTAGAGAGGATTTTCCCGAACCACGACTGCCATAGAGTAGGACATTTAAAGCGGGATAACCTGCTAATAAAAACTCAGTGTTTTTAATCAAGGTTTCCTTGGGCATTTCATAACCGACTATTTCTTGAATCTGCACGGGATCGGGATGAGTAATCCCTTGTAATCGGTTTTCTTGCCACCTTAAAGCTTGATAACGGGCAAAAATTCCTGTACCACATTCGCGATAATAATCGGCTAGATCTTCGACTAATTCCGTCCAATCTAAACCGGAATGTAGAAAACTTTCTAATTTATTGTCCACTTCCCAAGCGGGGAAACTGAGAAATTTAATTCGTTCAAAAATTGTCGAATTGCTGAGGCTATAAATGCTAGAATTATAGAGAGATTGGAGGATAGATAAATCCTGTTTCACGCCATTAATTAAAGATTCGGGTAACTCCCAAACACTTTTTTTCTGTACCTGTTGACTAAAGGGATTGTCATCTAATAAAATTTGTTCGACTAGAAAATCATTCCAACTAATATTTTTAGATGCTAAAGCTTGAAACCATTGACCATAGGCTTTTAGAAAATCGGCGATATTATCCGTAGATAATAGGGTAATAAATGCCTGGCCAATAGCATTATCAAAAACCCCTTGATACAAAACTAACAAGCTGACTTTTTGGTAAATTTCAGATATCATTTTTATTCTCCACTAATAACTAACATTTCATGGCCGATTTTTTGTAATTCCTAATCCGATTTAATAATTGCCGTCCTGTATCCAAGAAAATGTAAATCAGTTATTATTCTATCAAGATAGGGTAATCTCTGCAAGATTAAGGTTAAAAAAGGGAAAATGCCTACCGACTAATTCCCAAGATTTCTTGAGATGAGGTACAAGGTTTTCGTTTTGGGGAGACGGTTGATAATACCCTGTCAGGTTACACTTCCTCTTGATGAGAAACGTTATATTTGATAAAATTTAACCAATCTTGGATTTCCTGTCCTAACCAGAGACATTCATCCTCGCGGAGATTCTGACCGATAAGATAATAATTTTTAGCCGTCCGCAGACGAATCTGATAGTTACCTTCTGTGCCATTGCTATGGAGAAAAATACCCCATAAATCTTGAGTTTTAAAAGCAAATTTTTTGTAGATAAAATTGAAGACTTTATACTTAATTAAAACTTCTTGGGGGGTAAGAATTAATTGCATCTCCCGCAAACAAATAAAACTAATCAGAGCTATAATAAAGGTAAGAATCGGGGAGATAAAGACAGTGACAGTAAGGACAATCGCCAAAGACCAGAGGGTAGGCGCATCAGAAGGTAGCTTAATTTTGGGGGGTAAATTAATCTCTAAATTATCCCTATGTTTAGCGATGCGGATGGAACTGTGGGGAGGTTTTGGTAATTTCTTAGGATCGATTAAACTTGATACTTGACGATAGGAGGGATGTTGGAGAAATTTCAGGGCTTCTCTGGCACTTTTAAACCGCTTTTCTACTGCCATATCGGTCATAGTTTCTAACCAATCGATTAAATCATCATCGATTGTCACCAGTTGGCGAAATTGAATTTTAGAGTCGCGGTGGGGCAATTCTATCGGCACAATTCCCGTCAATAAATGAATTAAAGTCATACCCAAGGCATATAAATCAGAACCCGGAACTGCTCGGCCCCAAAATTGTTCTAGGGGTGCATAACCACTCGTCCCCACCACGGTAAAAGTAACTCCTGTTACTGCACCCCTGGACTGGACTGCGCCAAAATCCACTAAATAAACGTTATTTTCCAGGTCAATAATTAAATTACTCGGTTTAATATCTCGATGTAATACTGGGGGCGATAATTCGTGCAAATAGATGAGAATTTCGAGAACTTCTTGGGCAATATTCCGAATTACCGTAGGGGTGAAACGTTGCCCCCTTTCTAAGCGATCGCTTAGAGATTCTCCCGGTATATAATCTTGTACAAGTACAAACCAAGGAGTCCCGTCACCTTGATTTTTATCGAGGGAAAAATAATCGCGATAGCGGGGAATACGGGGATGATAGAGAGAAGCTAAGACGGCTGCCTCTCGTTCAAATAATTTTAATTCTTCCCACTCCATCTGGGGACTAAAAGCGAGGAGTTTAATAATTACCGATTCTTGGGATAATACATCGATAGCTAACCAAGTTTGACGACCGATAGCGGTATTGCCTAGGCGTTGTTGCAGTTGGTAACGTTCAGCTAAAAGAGAATCAGAAGTAAAGGTCATAGTGGCTTTTCCCTTATTTAGACCGTTTTTTTGTCAGGAAAACTACTGTCTGGCACTAATTAATATCGATTTGTTTTTTGGCCGTCCAACAAAGGGCGATTCCTTTTTCTTTATAGGAAGATTCTCCAACAAAGATAGGATATAATTCAGATTCCCCACGATAGATAATTTCCTGGCCATCAAATCCTAGAAAAATCGGTTGATTGGGTTGAATTGCCTGATAATCTCGTTGGAGAATCCGAGGATGTAACATGGCTTTAATTTCACCCTGTTCATTCCTAGGATAATCGATCGAGCCTAAACGTTGGTAAACTGTTAGGGATTCGCTGAAAGTATCGAGATGGGCAGCGAGATAATTTTCCTGTTCGATGTAGTCTAGGATTTGATAGATGAGTGTTTCGGTTTGACGAAAAAGATAGGGACAGATGACACCATGGTTAACCGGACCGATTTCGAGGGTAAAAGCTAGGGGACAAATTCCTTTTAGAAAATGATTTTCTTCCTCGCTGACGGGATGATAAATTAAGCGCACATCAGGATTAATTTTAGTCAGATAGGTAAAGAGTTTTAATAGCCAAGGATGGGGGTTAGAATAAATAATCGCCAGCATCATGTTAGATGTGGTGCTGTGAATATCGATTAATAAATCAATGGATTTTTCTCGGATTTGCTGATATATATCTTTCGCTATTAGTTGCTCATGTTGCTGATAATTAGGATTGGCTAAATCTGCTCGGTTAAAACAACGATTTAAATCCGTATCGACATATCTAACCCGTTGCTTTAGGGCTAAGGGATTGGCGATGAGAGTGTGGGATTGAAAACTGCTGCGGGCCAGGAGATTAGCTGAGTTTTGCAGGTATTTAACCAAATAAGCGGGAGTTAGTTCATTGCCATGCACACCGGCAATTAAAGCCAGATTTTTAATAGTAGTTTTCTGCTCGATCATTTTTTATAATTTTTGAAAAGTTGTAATTATTTATGGTTTACTGAAAAAGTTTCTTGGTGGGGTTAGGAGACAGTTATCAGTTATCAGTTATCAGTTATCAGTTATCAGTTCACTGAGAAAACTCCCCACACCCCACACCCCAATTCATAATTCATAATTCATAATTCATAATTTATAATTCCTACACCCTCTTTCAAGTCAGGAGGGGCAGGTTTGCCCCCCTATAACTGATTTAGAAAAACCAACCGTAGGAATGAAGACCTTTACCTAAAAGATTCACCCCTAAATAACATACCCAAACCACAACAAAACCACTCGCCGCTAGAATAGCCGGTTTTCTTCCCTGCCATCCCCGGGTAATGCGGGCATGGAGATAAGCGGCAAACACTAACCAAGTGATTAGCGCCCAAGTTTCTTTCGGATCCCAACTCCAATAGGAACCCCAAGCTTCATTCGCCCAAACTGCCCCGGCGATGATACCGATAGTGAGAAGGGGAAAACCGAGACCGATGACCCGATAACTGATATTATCGAGGGTTTCCGCCAAGCTAAGACGTTGGGGCGAAAGAGTCGCCATCGCTGTTAAGGTGGGAGTTAAAAGGGCGGTTGTGCCACTGTTAGCCGTTTCCATGAAAACTGGCGCGGAAAGAGTGGTAGATAACTTATTTTGGAGACGATAGCCCCCCGTACCCACGGAACTGCCTTTTAACTCAATATTTTGACCTCTAGTGACGATCAGAAAAGCGATCGCCATCAGGGAACCCACCATCAAAGCAGCATAACTTAACATCATGACGCTAACGTGCATCATCAACCAATTCGATTTTAAAGCCGGAACCAAGGGCGCCGAAGTTTGCATTTCTCCTGGTAAGGACAAAGTGGCAAAAGCAGTAATCCCCATGGCTACAGGAGTCGTCACCACCCCCACCAGGCGACTGCGGCTAGTGTACTCAGCAATTAAATGAACCGCAGTTACACCCCAAGCGAGAAAGAATAAAGATTCGTAAAGATTGCTAATGGGGAAATAACCCGCTTCTAACCAGCGCGCCCCCAATAAAGCGGCGATACAGAGGTTAGCGATGGCCACTCCCGTGCTGCCCAGGCTGGGCAACAAAGGTATGCTAGGAAAGGCTGCCCCGGCCCAATAAACCAGCATGGTTAAAAACAGGACTAAAAAAGAAGTGTTATCGAGAAAGTTCTCTAAGCTAACTAAATTCATGGGATTTCTCTCGTTTGTCGCTCGCTCGCTACCAAGTATTCCATCCTCTATCCTATCCCATCGGTAAGGCGATCGAGACAGGGAATTGTTAGTATAAACTTTGCATTTTCACTCTCACCTGCCCTAAAAATTATGGCTAATCAAGAAGATAATCAATTTTCCTGGTCGCGTTTGCCTCTGTTAGGCAAAATCCTGATCATTTGTTCTGGTGTTGCCGCTTTAGGCTATTTTCTTATCCCTCGTCCCTCAGAATTATCCAATATTCCCCTCGAACCCTACAGCGAATTTATCAATAAAGTGGAACGGGGCGACATCAGTAGGGTCAGAATTGGCAATCAAGTTATCTATTATCAATTAAAAAATCCTTTAGAATCCCTGCCTATTCCGGGTAATCCCCGCGTTAATCCCCCAGAATCAAGTAATCCCCTTCACGGTGATTCTAGTTCTCTGGCGGGCAAACCGAGCAGTAATCCAGCCCCCGGACGAGTCTTGTCCACGATTCCAGTCGATAACCCCCAATTACCCCAACTATTACAGCAAAAAGGCGTAATCTTCGAGGCGATTCCCGTGGCCGAAAACAGTTGGATCAGCACTCTCCTCGCTTGGGTGGTTCCTCCCTTAATTTTAGTCGCCGCTATGCAGTTTCTGTTCTATCGCAACGATGACACGCGTAAATCGCTGCTTTTTAACAAAAATCTCGCTAAAGTTTACGGAGACGGCGAAAAATATCCGATTACCTTCAGTGATGTGGCCGGGGCTGAGGAAGCAAAAACCGAGTTAAAGGAAATCGTCGAATTTCTCAAGGATGCCGAGCGCTTTAATAAAATCGGGGCGCGTATTCCTAAAGGTGTTCTCTTAGTCGGACCGCCGGGGACGGGAAAAACCCTCTTAGCAAAAGCGGTCGCAGGAGAAGCGGGAGTGACTTTTTTTAGCATTTCGGCCTCGGAATTTGTGGAATTATTTGTCGGCACTGGGGCGGCCCGGGTGCGGGATCTATTTGCCCAAGCGAAGAAAAATGCCCCTAGCATCATTTTTATTGATGAATTGGACGCAATCGGTAAATCGAGAAGTTCGGGATCGGGAACTAGCGGCAGTAATGATGAGCGAGAGCAGACTTTAAACCAACTTTTGACAGAAATGGACGGTTTTAGCCCCAAAGAAGCCGTTGTCATCGTTTTAGCCGCCACCAATCGCCCAGAGACTCTTGATGCCGCTTTATTGCGTCCGGGGCGCTTTGATCGCCAAGTTCTGGTGGATCGTCCCGATTTAGCGGGACGATTGGCAATTTTGCAAATATACGCCCAACGAGTCCAGATGGGTGAAGATGTTAATCTCAAAGCGATCGCCACCCAAACCCCCGGTTTTGCCGGTGCCGATTTAGCCAACCTCGTCAATGAGGCCGCTCTTTTGGCTGCCCGTAATAATCGGGAAAAAGTCAGTCAAATTGATTTTAAAGAGGCGATAGAAAGAGTTATCGCTGGCTTAGAAAAGAAAAGTCGGGTTTTATCGGAAAAAGAAAAGAAAATCGTCGCTTATCACGAGGTTGGCCATGCTTTAGTCGGTGCTGTAATGCCGGGAGGTGGTCGGGTGGAGAAAATTTCCATCGTTCCCCGGGGTTTATCCGCTTTGGGTTATACCCTGAAAATTCCCACGGAAGACCGTTTTTTGATGACAGAAACCGAATTTAAGGAACAAATTACTATGTTATTGGGCGGTCGGGCAGCCGAAGAATTAATCTTTGGCAGTGTGACTAATGGCGCTTCCGATGATTTACAAAGGGCGACGGATATTGCTGAAAGAATGGTGACAATGTATGGTATGAGTAAATCCCTGGGACCCCTAGCCTACGATAAAACAGGACAGGCTAATTTTTTAGGTAATAATCAGGGTAGTCCCCGCCGTTCGATCGGGGAAAATACGGCCAAAGCGATCGATGAAGAAGTTAAACAAATTATCGACGCTAGTTACCAAAAAGCCCTAGCAATTCTTAGTCACAACCGCAATTTATTAGAGTCGATTACTGCTAATCTTTTGACCACGGAAGTAATCGAAGGAGAAGAATTGCAAGAATTCTTAAATCAAGCGCAAATGGTCTGATCAATCCCCATAAATAGGGTCTGCCGAAAAAGTTTTTCGTGGGGACAGGGTGTGGGGTGTGGGGTGTGGGGAGAACAAAGCTGCCTTTTGCCTTTTGCCTTTTGCCTTTTGCCTTTTGCCTCTCCTCATAACTAGGGTCTGCTGAATAAATAGTCGAGAATATCTAACTTAAGGAGAAGACAGAATCAAAGCATTAGAAAATTGATATTTCCCTGCTTTGACGGTTAATTTGCCCTTTTTCCATCCCAAAGAAACGGGAGAGTTATCTCGACTTAAACTGTTATAAAGGGCGAAATTTTTTGACCAATCGTGCTTTTGACCGTTACGAATTAACATCGGCAGTAGATTGATTTGATTATAGGTAAATTGTAAACTCTGCCCTTGACTGCCTTTAAATAAAACCCTGCCTTGCTTAATTTGAGTTAAATTTACTTGACTTTTTTGCTTAAATATGCTCTTGAAATTCTCATAACTACCCTGGGTTGCCGCTTCCCCCACTTCCAGAGCAAAACCCGCATAATTGTTACCTGTGGGTAAAGCTTGGTAGGTATTATCATCGGGATAAGGGGAATTAGGAATCTCGATCCTTTCAGGAGAAGAAAGATTTATTAATCTTAGGGCTAACCAAGTTTTTTCTAATTGAATAAACCAGATATTATCATCTTTTTCTACCTTGGCGGTTTTCGGTAATTGCCAGAAAAAAGCTTGATCTGCCGGTCGTAACCAGATTAAAAGATTGCGATATTGTCCGATTTCATCCCCGGGATTTTTGCCCGGTTTTACGCCATTGTTGCCAGTGTTAGCCACAAAAAAATCCACCCCTTTGTGTTGATTAAAGGCCATTAATTTAAACGGGGCTACATCACCATCGGGGAAAGTTCCCGCCAGACTACCCATTTGATAACTAGCCCCGATAAATTGAGTTTCCCAATAACCCGGACTTTGATTATTGCCCGGTTTCCAGTTTTCATATAGGGGTTTACTGGCGAGAATTTCTACCGGTTTATTAAAGTTTTTTCGGGCTAATTCCATCACTGCTAAAGGAGGACGATAACGACTGGTAATTAGATAAAGAGAGTCCAATTCCGGGCGATTATTGGCGACAGGAGTATCACCAAAGTATAACCAAAAAGCGCGGCCTGCGTGTGATCGCATTACGCCGTGGCCATCACCATAATCACGTTTTACAGGGCCACCCCAACCACCGCGATAATATTTAACACTAGCGGCCATGGATAACCAATCTAAGGCCATTTTTGCCCATTGTTTAACTTCCGTATCTTGAGCGAAATCGTAGAGATTAAGATAGGAAGCAAAGGTGTGACCGTGATAAACTTCTGAATCCCATTCTCCCATACCGATGTTATATAAAGCTGAAACATAGCGCTTAATTTTACTTTTATACAGTTGACGAGTTGCCTCATTTCCTGTTTCTTCGGCCATCAGATAAACCGATGTTTCGCGCATTGCTCGTAGGTTATCAGTATTGCGACTATCTACCCATAAACCCCGTCTTTTCATACTCCAATCATTACCCGTTCCTTGGCCAGTACCATGGATAGGATGGGGCTGTTGTAAAGGGTCGGTTTCTGTCCAAATTTTTGCCGCATTATACATTCTCTGACGATAAACTGGATCTAGATACTTTCCGAGAAGAAAATATTTTCTAATTTGTCCTTTCAGGGTAAAACAAAAATAATAATCTATATAATCAGTGTGGGCCTGTTCCCGTTTTTGTGGGTCATCCTGCTGCAGGAAATCTAGGGCTTTTTGCCGGTTTCCTGCCAAGAAATCAAACATGGCCATAGGATAGGATTTTTTCTCGTTTTCTCCCCACAAATTGCCATAACTTTCCCGATTAGCAAAATAGTTAATAGCCTGCTTGGCCCTTTGTTGAAATTCTGCCTCTAATTGCGGTGTCCAATCGTTAAGATATTGGGTTTGAACTTCGGCAACAGGAAAAGAAGCGATCGAGTTTTGAGAACCCGAATAGAGGGAGTTAAAGCCAATAGTAAATAGGGCAATTATTCCCGCTAAAATTAGGTATTTAATTCTAGATCCAATCGTCATCTTCGGCAAATTCATCGATGTTTTCTTGATTTTCTGGGGACTGAGTTTGATTCTCTTTATCCAATTGTAAAGGAACTGGTTCAGGAGCGATAATTTCCGGTAATAATTCTTCGGGTTTTTGACCATCTACCTCCACGACAATCATTTCTGTGACAGGAAACCAAAGTAGGCGGCCTTGATCGTCACAAACCGTCACCGTTCGAGGTTTATCCGGAGCCTCCGTTGCAAAGAAATCTCCTAACATTTTGGTGGGCAAAATACTCTTACTTTCACCCCCACTAACTCCTAGAAATATATATTCGTTACCCGTGGTCAAATGTTGAACAATAATCGCCATAGTTAAAATAATTCAGTCAATGAAATGTAAGTAGTCGTGTAAAATAAATTTCCTAGAAAAGATAGGCAAAAGGCAAGAGGTGGTTAGATATGTGTAATTAATTTTGCTTAGGTACTTACCTATTGATAGTTAACTCTTGAATTATAGCTTTCAGCCATAAGCTTTCCACTGATAACTGATAACTGATAACTGATAACTGATAACTGATTACTGATTACTGCTTAACTTGACTGCCGTGACTGCGGGGATCGGTTTGACTAGCACCCGCAAGGACATTAAAATCAGAAGTCTGTCCCGTAGTGGTGGCATAGGGTAGGGTAGAATTAGTTAAAAGTGCCTCTAGATTAGCAGTTAAAATTGATTTTGGTTGTTCTCCGATCGCTTGGGCAACCGGTTGTCCTTGGTTATTTAAAAAGACAAAATGGGGAATCCCATCCACACGATAACGGAGAATTTCCGGCAACCATTTATTATTATCAACGTTGAGCATAACAAAATTAATGGCATTACCGTATTGTTTTTTAATTTCGGCAATTTCAGCGGCCATCGCCTGACAACTGGTACACCAATTAGCATAAAATTCTGTCAGGGTGGGTTTACCATTGCTGAGGGCAAGATCGAAAGGTGTCGCTTTTTCCGCTTGCGCTTCCAAAGATACAGAACTAGCGGTGGTTTGAAACCCGAAGAAAATCGCTACACTAAGGATAACTGCCGTCACTGCCAGCAGCAGATTTCTGATTTTATTGGTGGGTGTGGTGGCTGTCATGGATAGTCTCTCAAAAATTATTCCTATCCTATCCTATCCTCATGAAAAAACGTATTACTCTCACTTTTCCCAAAAAAGCCGTCCATATGCCCGTTACCTATCGACTGGCGAAGGATTTTAACGTCGCCGCTAATATTATCCGCGCCCAAGTTGCCCCCAATCAAGTGGGAACATTAGTATTAGAATTATCGGGAGATATCGATGAGTTAGAAGCGGCGATCGAATGGTTACAATTACAAAATATTGGCGTTTCCCAAGTTAGTCGCGAAATCGTCATTGATGAAGAAAAATGCGTCGATTGTGGGTTATGTACGGGAGTTTGTCCCACGGAAGCTTTAACCCTTGATCCCGAAAGTTTTCGTCTCAAGTTTTTGCGTTCCCGTTGTGTGGTTTGTGAACAATGTATCCCCACTTGTCCCGTGGTGGCAATTTCCACAAACTTGTAAAGTAGCAGTTATTAAATTAATTTTTTTGCCCATTTAAATAATAGCCCTCTCTAGAGATTTTAAGCCTTCATTTGTCGTCAACGCGGTTAATCGTCACAAATATCCGGCTCCTTTTCTGCCTAAAGACCCTTTCTCCGATACCATAGTTAAAAAGAGATCGTTGACTCTGGCCACACCTGTGGGGATTACATACCATTAATCATGGTTTTTTTTGCAAAAAATACAAAAAACTTGACATGACTTCTGCCGTTCCTCGCCTTTCCCATCCTGATAGTCCAATTGCTGATCTTCGCAGCCTCTATGACTTTATCCTCAACCCGCAACTGTTAGCCGCAGAAAAGGGAAATCGGTCGATCGTCAGTTTTTGTCAAAAAATTTCCCCCCTTGATCCCCTAGAAATTCTCTCTCGGATTGCCCCTAGCTATCCCACCCATTATTATTGGGAAAATCCCGAACGAGAAACCGCTTTTCTCGGCTACAGCATCGCCTTTACTGCCAATTTCCACGGCAAACAACGTTTTTTAAAAGCTCAAAAATTTATTGAAACCTGTCAACAAAGAATTATTAAAATTGATAACTATAGCGAGATTACTCCCCGCATCTTTTGTAGTTTCACTTTTTTCGACTCGGCAACAGCTACCCCCTTTCCCTCAGCTACCCTAACCCTGCCTAAGTTTCAAATTATCAAAAAACAGTCGGAATATTTTTTCCTGACCAATCTCTTAATCACCGGCACAAAAGAAATAGAAAACTCCCTCGAAGAAACTATTAATAACCTCAAAATTATCCAAAATAACTCGAGCAATTGCCGACAAAATCCCCACCAGGATTCCTGTAGTTACTATATTCATCCTACCTATAATTTTCAAGCGGCTGTTGCCGATGCACTCCAATCTATCCAGGCTCAAAATTTTAGCAAAATTGTCCTCGCTCACGCTCTTGACGTGATTTCTCCCCGTCCTTTTCATCTGGTAAACTGTCTCGATAATTTGCGTCAGCGTCATCCCGATTGCTACACTTTTTCCCTCGGCAATGGACGGGGAGATCATTTTATCGGTGCTAGTCCCGAACGCTTGTTAACTGTCCATCAGGGGCAATTAATCACCGATGCTTTAGCGGGATCCGCCCCCCGGGGAGAAAATGCGATCGAAGATGCTCTCTTTGCCAATAAACTCCTCGCTAGTGAAAAAGAACAACGGGAACATCGGGCCGTTAGTGACTTTATTAACCAAAAACTGCGACAAATTGGCTTAAATCCCCAAAATTCTCCCTCTAGATTGTTAAAACTCTCCAATATTCAACATCTCTGGACTCCTATCCATGCCAAACTAAAACCCTCTATCCATCCCCTCGAAATTGTTGCCCAACTACACCCCACTCCTGCTGTTGCTGGGGTTCCCACCGAGATCGCTTTAGCACAAATTCGTCATTATGAAACCTTTGATCGCTCTCTTTATGCCGCTCCTTTGGGTTGGATTGATTGTCAAAATAATAGTGAGTTTATTGTTGGTATTCGTTCGGCCTTAATTGAAGGCGATCGAGCGCGATTATACGCCGGTGCGGGTATTGTTGCCGGTTCCGATCCGGAAAAAGAACTAGCAGAAATTCAGCTTAAATTTCAAGCTCTCTTAAAAGCTTTAACCTAAACTATAGCTTTTTACCGAACCAATAACTTAAATAAGCCTAATTTACCCTTAAAAGGCGGATATTTTAAAGCGGGATTGAACCAAAGAGGTGTTTTCATAATCGCTTTTTGGTGACTAAAATTATCAAAGGAAAAACGACCATGATAGCTACCAATACCGCTATTTCCTCGACCACCAAAGGGTAAACTAGGATTAGTAAAATGAAAACTATTGTTATTAATACAACCTCCCCCAAACTGGACTGATTCTAGCCATTTCTTTTCGGTATGTGCCTCGGTAGTAAACAGATAAAAAGCTAGAGGGTTAGGGTTTTTAGCAATAATTGCTAAAGCTTCCTCAAAAGTGCTAAAGGCAATGATCGGTAAAATTGGACCAAATATTTCCCCTTGCATAATAGGAGCATCGAGGGAAACATTAGTTAATAAAGTTGGTTGAATATATAAATTTTCTCGATCGGTTTTGCCTCCAAAAACAATCTCACCATCTTTGAGAAAGTCAATCAAGCGATCAAATTGTTTCTCATTGATTATCTTACCATAATCAGCACTTAATCTGGCATCTTCACCGAAAAAATTAACAATAGTATCAGCTAATTCTCTGATCAAATTCTCCTGCTGGGATTGATGTACCAAAACATAATCAGCTGCGATACACATTTGACCACAATTAGAGAATTTTGTCACGGCAATGCGACGGGTTGCCACGGAAATATTAGCATCAGCTTCGATAACACAGGGACTTTTTCCCCCTAATTCTAGAGTAACAGAAATTAACTTTTCTGCTGCTAGTTGATAAATAATTTTTCCTACTCTTGTACTGCCAGTAAAAAATATATGATCAAAGGTGAAACTGTCTAACATATTCGGAATTACTTCCGCACCATCTCCGGGTACAATTAACACATATTCTTCAGGGAATATCTCTTTAATTATTTTAACTACTAATTTTTCCGTCGCTGAGGCAAACTCACTCGGTTTTAATACCGCACAGTTACCGGCAGCAATAGCACCAACTAAAGGCACTAATAACAATTGGAGGGGATAATTCCAAGCAGCAATAATTAAAACTACTCCTAAAGGTTCCTGAATAACTTGACTGGAGGAGGGGAAATTTAAAAGATTAGTTTTAACAGGTTTGGGTTGCATCCATGAGCGCAAATTTTTTAATGCGGTATTAATTTCCACCAAAAGGAAGCCATTTTCAGTAATCCAACAATCTTCGGGACTTTTCTTTAAATCCCTATATAAAGCTTCATAGATATCCGCTTCATATTTAATGATTGCCTGTTTTAACTTCTCTAACTGCTGACGACGGAATTGATAAGAACGAGTGGCACCACTGGCAAAATACTGACGCAATTTGGCTAATTTTTCTGAGTTTGACAGCATCGAAATAATTCCCAAGTTAATAATGAAATTCTATGGCATCCACTGGGGACGAATTCCCGCTAGAGGTAATTCAATTAAATCAGATTTACTTGCTTTTACTCCATCTTGTAGGGGAGGAATTAACATCCACAAACGACCACCGATAATTGTTTCTCCTGAATCGGTAGTTAGGGGATTAGTCGGATTAGTATCATAACTGGTGCGAAGTTGATCAAAAATAATCGCTAAACTATCGGGAGATAAACTAATGTGAATATCACGATAATCGGCTAATTCTAGTAGGGGAGTCACTTGACCGGTCTTCACATCTATTTTAGCAAAATAGGGTTTTTCTTTGTACTCTTGACTGTTAGTAACTAACTCAGTTAACAAACAATACAAATCACTACCAGTGGCATTAAATTGACAATCTATAATCGAACCTTGTAGATTGAGTAAGCGTTTTTGTAATCCTTGATTATTGACATAAAAAAGCGATCGAATATAACGCATTTTGGCATTATCAGTATTAAAATTCACCATTGCCGCAGCTGTACCATCAGCAGAAAAATTCAAAATTCGCCCAAATTTTGGTAAAAAATCTAGGGGTTTTGTTTCGGTTTTTAAAGGCAAAAGGGCGATTCCTTCCCCCTGGGTGACAGCCAAAGTTTTACTATCAGGTGCGATCAAAAATTCCCCGCCTTGGATGTTTAATTGTTGGGGTTTTTCCCCCGATTTAACTGCCCATAAATCGAAGTTAATCGGATTGCGGCGCTCAATTCTCTGCACGACAATAGTTTCCCCATCTTTAGCTAAATCAAAATGATTATTTTGATAATCTTTATTGTCTAGCACTAACTCAATTTTTGGGGAAGATTGACTGCTATCAACTTGATAAAGCTGCAGTTCACGAATTCCCTCTATCCCCTGATTTTTCGCCACGGCCGAAAAGAGGATTTTTTTACCATCAGGGTAAAATTCAAAAGCCATAACGGTCAAATCTGCGGGAGTTAAGACGGTTTTCTTCTCCTCGGTCAAGTTATAAAAAATTAATCTTCCCTGTTCTTCCCCATTAGTGCCAATATAGGCAAAAGCTCGATCGCGACTTTTAAATTCTCTTTCAAAAATTGCCAGGGTTTGTCCTAATCGATTACCGCTGCGAAATTGTTCCCGCGCACCTTCAATTTGCAGATGATATTTTTCTCCGTAGGGAATGGGAGAAGTGAGGGTATAAGCTAATCGTCTTCCGGCCCAACTAAACTTCCCCGGCAGCGCAGGATCGATAACTAGATTTTTTTCTACACTAGCATGATCCATGGGGCGATCAAAAGTGATAATAAATGCTTGATCTTCCGCACCAATTTCTCGATTTTCCCAGCTAAATTCCTTGACCCTTGGGCCAGTTTGTAAAAGACATTGATTACCACAGCTATTACCTAACCAAATTAAACCGCCAATTACTAAGGTTAGGGATACAATTAATGTTATCGCTAATTTATCAATTGGTTGTAGTTGTAAGGTTTTCAGCATTATAGTAGATAGTTAAGAACAATAACTGATAACTGATAACTGATCACTGATAACTATTAATATCCGTAGGGATCCACAGGAGTGGGTATAGGTTTCACGGATTTGGCCTTAATTACTAATTGTCTTCTGGTGGTTGATTTTCCCACCTCTACGGGTAAGGATTCCGTGGTCATTTCTCCAGTGATTTCTAACCAAGTGTCATTGGGATATTGACTGCGACTTCCTGATAGTTTCACCGGCAAACCCACGGGATAAGCATCCACGGCACAACAGGTAAGAATAAAGCGACTAATTAATAAATAGTTATCGGGTAATTGCGGCAATTGTACCACAAAACCTGTGACTTTTACCGGTTGTCCCGTGTAGGCATCAGGTTCGGGGTAAGCATTCAAAGTTCTTACCCATTCAATTAAACTTTTTTCCTCCGGTTTAACGGTAGTGCCAAAGGATTGAGTTTGCACGCGAGTTAGGGGTAAAGATTCACTAATTCCCCTCTGTAATGCGATTTGACTGCTGAGGGGCTGCGGGGAGATAAATAGGCCTAAAAGGGCAGTTATTACTAATAAACCTGAGCCAAAATGTTGAGGAAGAATGGTAATATGCGATCGATTATCGTTACTATCTAAATTAATCTTTTTTCGCCACTGTTTTAATAATGTCCAAAGCTTGACTATTCCAAGGGCAAATAAAGCCATACTGGTGATGAGAACCAGAATAAAATAATTAGGATGTATCAGTAAATTTAACTGTCCAGTTATCCAGTATTTAAATAGTAACGAACCCCAACCGATTAGGGCAATAACATCGATAAATTGGGGGGCGATTATTTTTAGACGTGATGAATTCATGGGAAAAACTATCCAGGTACTGACCTAAAATAAATAACTGTGAGCCAAGGTGAGTAAAAAAGTCATTTGCGCTGCTAAAGCAAAGAGATAAATTAACATTCTCGGTTTAAAAATAGACAACATTAAACCAATCCCTTTCAGGTCAATCATCGGACCGAACACTAAAAAAGCCAGTAGGGAACTACTGGTAAAACTAGAGGCAAAGGAGAGAGCAAAAAAAGAATCAACCGTGGAACAAATCGAAACAATTACCGCTAACAGCATCATGGCCAAGATCGAAGTAATCGGATCCTGACCCAAATTAAGAACAAATTCCCGGGGAACAAACACCTGTAAACCAGCCGCTATAGCACTTCCTAAGATTAACACTCCTCCTAATTCGCGTAATTCCATCACCACGTTTTCCAGAAAAGTTAACCAGCGCTTTTTCATCGGGATAGCTTGCACTGCTGGTAGGACAGCAGTAGCGGCAAAACTTTCGTCTAAGCGCAAAGTTTTGCCAGAATTACCGATCAGAAAAGACCCAGATTGTAGTAGTAGTGGGATAGATTCTTTTTCTGGTGTTTCCGGTTGCCAATTGAGACTTTTTGCCAAAGAGGTTTGGAGGAGTGGTCGCGGATCTTTTTGGATACTAAAGATAATCCCGATAACCGTAGCGATGAACAAAGAAAAGATAACTCGATAGAAAACAATTTCCGGTTGATCGCGAAAAGCTACCCAAGTGGACCAGATAACAATCGGGTTAATTGTCGGCGCTGCTAAGAGAAAACTAACCGCTACTGCATTCGGCATTCCTTGCACAAGTAAACGTCGCGCCACCGGTACATTGCCACACTCGCAGACGGGGAACAAAAACCCAATACATCCCCCCACAAATGCTCCTAAAATAGCATTTCGAGGCATCAGAGCAACTAGGCGACGTTCATCGACAAATATTAAAAGAATACTAGAGAGAATCACCCCTAGCAGCAAGAAAGGCATCGCTTCCACCAACAGGCTCAGGAATAGGGTAAAGGCATTTTGTAGTTGACTCATCTATCCTCGCCTTGGGAATTAGAGGTTTAGGGATAAAGACTTAGGAACCCCAGAAAAAGGTTCATCAGTCCGCTCCCCGGCTTTTTAACATTTTTTTAATATATCCGATCGAGTGACCGGTTATCAGTTATCAGTGACCGGTTATCAGTTATCAGTGACCAGTAGTTATCAGTTATCCGTTACAGCTTTTCTCGTCAAGATGAAGTATAACCCAATTTGGTATTGACGACCGACTCCCCAAAAGGAAAACTTCGTACCTCACCATTAAGATAACTGTTAGAGCAGATTTGAGTTTTCAGTCCACTGATTACTGTTTACTGATCACTGATCACTGAACTAGAGGACTCGATTAAGCTTGCCGCTTTGATAACCTTCTAGATCGAGGGTGACATAGATAAAGCCTAATTTTTGCAGATCAGCGACTAATTCGCTTAAATTTGTCCGATTAATAAAGTCGGGAATTTCCGCTGCCGGTAATTCAATCCGTGCCGTATCGCCGCTCGATCGCACCCGTAATTGACGATAACCTAATTTTCGCAGATAAATCTCCGCCCGTCCGACTCTTTGCAATTTCTCCAGGCTAATTTCCTCCCCGTAGGGAAAACGGGAACTTAAACAGGGTTGCGCCGGTTTATCCCACCAAGGTAAATTTAAGTAACGAGATAGTTGACGAACTTCGCTTTTTGTGATACCAATTTCCGCCAAAGGTGAACGAGCGCCGCGCTCCCTAGCGGCTTGGATCCCGGGACGATAATCCCTTAAATCATCAGCATTAACGCCATCAATGACGTAGGAATAACCACGAGCGAGAGCAAGGGGTTTAAGGGTGTCGTGTAGCTCACTTTTGCAGAAATAACAGCGATTAACGGGATTACTGGTGTAATTAGGGTTATTCATTTCCTCGGTTTCCACCAATTCATGCCGAATACCGATATAATCGGCCTGAGCGGTCGCTTCTTCCAATTCTTCCGGCAGTAGGGAAGGGGAAACCGCCGTAATTGCCAATGCTTGACCCCCTAGCAGATCATAGGCCACTTTTGCCACTAGGGTACTATCTACGCCCCCAGAATAGGCAATCAGAGCTTTTTCGCTGGTTTTTAAGAGGTTTTGTAATTGTCCGAGTTTATCGAGTAATTGACTGTGCATGGCGGCGATTTTGGCAACTGGTTTAGGGAGACCGTTTTTTATTATATGCCGTGCCGTAATTAATCAGGGCTACCGCTCGATTTATACTGCCATAATTTTGTCAATAATTGGGCTGTCTTTGGCAATTTTTACTAGAAAATAATCTCGCTATCATAAGGATAGGCGGTTAAAATGCGTCTTAGCTTATTGCTGATCCCAATTATTTTAGTAGGTATTTAGTCATAAACTTCACTTCTATGACCTACTCTAACAATAATAATTATCCTACTCTCTCGATCAAATTCATAAATAACCCGATAATCTCCTACTCTTAATTTGTAAAACCCTGACCATTCTCTCGTAAGAGGTAGGGGAGTTATCTGTTCAAAGTTGATAGCTAACCATTTAATTTTATTAAGAATCCTCAGTCTGATAAAATCTGTGATCAAATCTAAATCAGTTATCGACTCTGGTTCAAAAGTAACAGAATAGCTCATTTAAGGTTCTATCCCATATCTTTTATCCACCTCAGCTGCGGGAATAGTCGCTCTTCCTTGTAGTCTTTTTTGTCGGATTTCTAATAACTTTTCTTTAAAAGATTCCTTAACTTGTTTTCCCTCATCTGGATCACCAAAGTATTCATCTAGAGTATCATCTACTGTATTACGGATTAAACTTTGTAACTCTTGGGGAGTCATGTCTTTTATCTGCATATTTGCCCCTATTCAGAAAAGATAATTGACCTATCACTCCCGATTATATCAAGATATCGGGACAACTCCTCTGTAGTTGCCCCTGCCAAGGATAATTTATCCCCGACGACGAAGGGAAGCGGCACCCAAGGCACCAACAGCGATTAAACTCACTATACCACTAGGTTCCGGGGTTGATACACCACCGCCACCAGTAGGAGTAATATCCCCATTAAGAGCCACAAACCCACCCCCGGCAACATTAGCAGAGTTTGTACCATAGAAGATGACATTAGGTTCACTAGCACTCAGTCCATAGAGACGGAACTGCACCGGGCCGGTTTGGGGTGCTAAACTGCTTAGGTCAAAGCTGTAGGTATTAAAGCTATTTGTTAGTCTAACTTGTGTCCCTAAATTATTGGTGAACCCATCAACACTAGAGCGCAAGACTAAATCTATCCGCTTTTGATCCTGCCGCGCATTGAGTTGTAAGTTAGTAAAATCGACTTGAAAACCTGCACCCGGTTGTACGGCAAATTCGACGTATTGGCTGGTATTAACAGTGCCACTTGTATTCCACCCACCATTATCACCACCTAGCTGGAAAGGACTAAAGGGCAGCCGAGCTATCCCGGCGGTGTTTAACCCAGTGCTGGTTATATTCGCACCTACATTATCCGCCGCTTTGGGATAGGATGCCCCAGAAGCGGTAAATTGATTCCAACCAGCTACTATTGCCGCTTGAGCAGGAGCAACCCCAGTTAATCCCATCAGAGTCAAGGGGGTTAAAATTGTCAGTAATTTTTTCATGGATTTGATGGCCATAATAGGACAGAAATATGGTCATATTTAACGCTAGTTTTGCGCCAATATCATACAACAACTATCACAAGGGGGGGGGGAAGTCAAGGGTTATTTAATCATAATTTTTTATTGATTTTTATATTTAAAATAGTTTTGGATTATATAAATATTTTTGACTGGTTGCAAGGTTATAGCTGGCAACGCAGATAAGCGAGGTTCTACCTCTACTTATTTCTTTGACCGAAATGATCACCTTCGCTCCTAGGTTCCCCCGCAATAAATTGACCTGGTGCATCTTACATTTGCAGGAATACCGACAATCAGCAATTATACTAAATCCGTTGAGTATAGGCTACTTATAAAGGAGAGAACCTCATGCAAAAGGGGGAATAAATAATCAGTTTTTAATAACCAGATTTAGTATTAGCTTGTTGGCGAATTTTATCTTTAATATAGTCGGGAATAGGGCTAGGATTCATGCTTCTAATGGTGAAATTAATCCTCTTTTAACCGCTTCATTTAATCCTTGAGACTTCTTTAACAAGTTTATTTGATAAATTTGCATCAATGACCAAAGTTCCCTATTTTCAAAGGTTGATAAATCCCCCTCTTGTTGTTGATTGAGCAACTCGCTTAATCTTTGATCCTGTTCTGATGCCATTTGTAATTGAGTTAATTTGATAATTTCTTCATCTGATAATGAATTTAGGGATGAGATTTTTTCGCCTTGATAATTGGGACTAATAGAAAAAGCGATCGCTTCTACTAATATATCATTAAGATCACGGTTAATTGAATGGGCTAAGGATTGAGCTAGATTAAAAATCTCATCAGGTAGGGTTAAAGTAATTGAAATGGCCATAAGCCTTTTTTATGCGGGGTTATAGAGATATTATGATTATAGCTCAAATTCTTGTTAACCATAGGGATAAACTGGTTAAAAAGTAACAGAATAGCTCCTTTAAGCTTCTTTTATAAACCTCAGATTTCGAGGCAAGATTTACCGATAACTTAACTCACGGCAAGACTGATTAAATTTCGATATAAAATATATTGTCCTAAAGCTATTTCAAAATATCTCATAGGTGAGGGACTTAAAAAGCTTTTGATTTCCACAACAATTTTACGTCCATTTCTTTCAGCAGCCAAAGGTTTTTCTGCTGCTAAATCAGCAAAAATTCAACATCTTTATATTTAATTTTATAAGGATCAGCTAAAATACTCCAACCGTCTTTAATTAAGGCATTTTTCACGGCTTCATGGTAAATATCTTTTGCTGGCATGGTTCTAAAAAAGTAATTTTATTAGTTATATTTAATTTTATTAACAATCCTAAGTCTGATAAAATCGGTGATCAAATCTAAATCAGTTATCGACTCTGGTTCAAAAGTAACAGAATAGCTCATTTAAGGTTCTATCCCATATATTTTATCCACCTCAGCTGCGGGAATAGTCGCTCTTCCTTGTAATCTTTTTTGTTGGATTTATAATAACTTTTCTTTAGCGGAAAAAGCAGTTATAATCCTCTGACTGGCAGTAGGAGTTAGTATCCATAGTCTAGGGATATTTTCTGCTAATAAGGGTTGTTGATGACGGTGAGCTTCTCTTTGTAATTGTTCCCGCACTGTCAACATTTTAGATAAACAGGCAATAATGCCATCAATCGTGACTGGATTGCGATGGGGTTCCAATAAACAAGGGGTTTGAGCTAATTTGCCCAATAGGCCTAATTCGGGCGGCATTTCTGGGGAAGTCGGTCGAAAATACACATCGATTTCTTGAGTTTCTGCCGTCACATCAAGGCTAGTTTTCACGTCACCAGAAGAAGCAAGAAAAGTTTCGAGGTAATCTTTACTAAATTTATCCCAAAGAAAGTGAGTCAAGGCTGAAGTGATTCAATCAATGATGATGGTTATTTTATCATCTTCAAAGCCTATTTATTAGTTCAGCCAATTAATTAAGTCAGCTTGAGTCTCAAAGTCTAGTAATGCTTCTCCTAAGTCTTCTAATTTTTCTACTGAGAGTTTTTGAATAGTTTCGGTGATATGCGGGGGCAATTCACCAAAACGTCGCTTTAGTTGACGTAGCACTAACTTGGATGCTTCTTTTTGAAGTCCGATAGCTTCTCCTTGTTGAATCCCTTCGATTCTACCCTTTTGAATCGCTGCTTCTCTATCTTGTTCGTATAAAGGGGCTAAACGCATAATAAATTTCCTCTCCTCCTGGGTTCTTTTGGGTAAGGCTTGCAAGTTCCTACTCAAATTGTATAATAATTTTAAGGAAGCTGATTTAAAGGGATGATGAGGAGACAAGGCTTCTAATTCATCAATCGCTCTGCTTCTGGTTCCCCCTCTACCTAATAATCTTAACCAAAGGGTTTCAGGGGTTTCAGGTAATTGATGCAGGACAATAAGGGATGTGGTTAATGCTGGGGCTAAAAAGTAAATTCCTTCTCCCCAATCTGGGTTTAATTGACCTGAAAAAGCAGTTATAATTCTTTGACTGGCAGTAGGAGTTAGTATCCATAGTCTAGGAATATTTTCTGCTAATAAGGGTTGTTGATGACGGTGAGCTTCTCTTTGTAATTGTTCCCGCACAGTCAACAGTTTAGATAAACAAGCAATAATACCCTCAATCGTGACAGGATTGCGATAGGGTTCCAATAAACAAGGGGTTTGAGCTAATTTTCCCAATAGGCCTAATTCGGGCTGTATTTCTGGGGAAGTCGGTCGAAAATACACATCAATTTCTTGAGTTTCTGCCGTCACATCAAGGCTAGTTTTCACGTCACCGGAAGAAGCGAGAAAAGTTTCGAGGTAATCTTTACTAAATTTGTCCCAAAGAAAGCGAGTCAAGGCTGAAGTGATTCAATCGATGATCAGGGTTATTCTATCATTTTAAAAGCCTGATTAGGAAAATTAGCAGCATTGCAGCTTTAGTTACAGATTTTTCCTAGTTTTTGCGCTAGAACTGAAAGGTTAATCAGCAAAAAACGCGCTCGACGAATGAAACCGCAAATCATCGTCTGTGGATTAGGTCGCACGGGTTATAAAATCTTTTGTTTACTCAAACAACAATCTGCGGCAGTAGTAGCGATTAGCGATCGCCAAATGGTCTGCGAATACCAGTCTGATATTATTATCGGCGATCCCTGCTCTCCTAAAACTCTCCTGCAAGCTGGTCTCCCGGATGCAGAAACCCTAGTTTTGGCCATCGATAACGACGCACTCAATCTGGAAATTCTCACCCGCGCAAGGATAATTAACCCGAAAATTCGGATAGTTAACCGACTATTTAACGAAACTTTAGGAGAAAGACTCGATCAAACCCTCCCTGCTCACGTTAGCATGAGCGTTGCTTCCCTAGCATCCCCGATCTTTTCCTTTGCTGCCCTTGGTAATAAAGCTATCGGTCAATTACAGCTATTCGATCGCCTTTGGCCGATTCAAGAGATAATTATTGAGGAAAATCATCCTTGGTGGGGATTACCCCTCTACGAACTTTGGGACGATCCGGCCCGGATGTTAATCTATTATCTCCCCGCTCACGACGAAATCGATCTGGTTTCCGCAGTTCTGTTAGGCAAAAAACTCCAAACTGGCGATCATCTCATTATCGGCAATAAACCGACAATTAAGGCAAAACAGCGTTTTAAACTGCAAAAGTGGCTGAGAAATCTGCTCAATCTCCGTCCCTATCAGCACTATGTCCAACCGGTAATTCTTGTCACCCTTTCCCTCCTGGGGATGATTTCCCTTGCTACCATTACCTATCTCAGCGTTAATCAAAAAATTTCCCTCGTCGATTCCCTCTATTTCTCCGTCGGGATGATTACCGGCGCCGGAGGTAACGAAAAAGTGGCCGAATCTACCCCCGATAGTATCAAAATTTTTACCGTGGTCATGATGATTGTCGGTGCGGGGGTTATCGGTATCTGTTATGCTCTCCTCAACGATTTTATCCTCGGTAGTCGCTTTAAGCAGTTTTGGGATGCTACCCGCATTCCCGTCCGCAATCATCACATTATCTGTGGTTTAGGAGGTATCGGCACCCGGATCGTGCGACAATTGCACGACCAAGGCTGTGAAGTGGTGGTGATTGAATCGGACCCCAATAATAGATTTTTGCATTCCGTGCGCTCCTGGGGAATCCCCGTCATCATCGAGGATGCGCGTCTAGTGGCTACCCTAGAAACGGCTAATATTAACAACGCCGAATCTTTGATCGTGGTTACTTACGAGGATATGATTAATGTGGAGATTGCCCTCACTGCTAAAGCGATCGCTCCTAAAATTAATCTAGTTTTACGCTGCTCTCAGGAACAATTCGGGCGATCGATTCAAGAGGTTTTTGATTTTGATACGGTATTATGTCCCCGGGATCTGGCTACCTATTCCTTCGCTGCGGCCGCTTTGGGCGGTAGAATTCTCGGTAATGGCATGACCGATGATCTCCTCTGGGTTGCTTTGGCTACATTAATCACACCTAATCATCCTTTTATGGGGCAAATTGTCAAGGAAGCGGCGATGAATGCCGATTTTGTGCCACTTTACTTAGAAAAACAAGGTCAAACTATCCACGGTTGGCAATTACTGGAAATCACTCTCGATCAAGGTGATATTCTTTATCTAACTATGCCGGCTATGCGTTTACAACAGGTTTGGCAAAATACTTCCCTAACTATTCCCCAATCTTTCCCCGATTTAAAATGATTTCTGGTCTTAATTATCTGAGCAAAGCTAGTTATCGCTGTATCTTGAGTTTAGGCAGTGCTGGCAGTATTTTAAGTCTCGCTAGTGCCAGCAGCATTTTAAGTCTGGTTAGTATCGGCAGTATGCTCAGTATTGGCAGCGTCGGCAGTATTCTTAGTATTGGCAGTGTTGGCAGTATTCTTAGTATTGGCAGTGTCGGCAGTATCTTTGGCATTTTTCAATATCATTCTCTGCCTAACTATCCTGAGTAGTTCTAATGAACTACTTCTCACCGCTTCTTTGTCGATGGCGGTTTTATAAGTTTAAACTGTGGGGCGATCGCTTTTTATGCAAACAAAATAGAAAGGGTATTAATCGGATTAAGGGATTTATGAGGCTGCGGCAAAACTAACACGACGATAAATTTCTAGCAAGGGAAGTTCAACGTTTAAACTCTCCAGAGGGATTATTTGACTAAGTTGATCGTAGGTTTGTAGTTGCCAGCGATCGCTCTGTGCGAGTCTAAAATATTGCTCAATGTAGGGTTCAGTTTGGCTAACGAGCAGATATTCACAAAAACTTGGCAGGGAACGATATTTTCTAAATTTATCACCTCGATCATAGGCTTCCGTGGCGGGGGAAAGCACCTCTACAATAAATAAAGGATTAAGAATTTCGTCTTTGCGATCGCCGTTAAATTCCGGTTCATGGTTAACGATCATGAGATCGGTATAGGTTCCACAATTATATTCAGGAATCCACAGCCGCAGATCGCTGTTATAGAGACGAAAATCCCTATCTCTCAATAAAAATCCCAAAAAAACCGAGATATTGATCGCGATCGCGCTGTGGGTTGCGGTTCCTCCAGGCATGAGAATCATTTCTCCATGGCAATATTCATAACGTTCCTGAGAATTTTCAGCGATCGCCCGATATGCTTCCAAAGTGACAGGGGTTTTGGTGACTGTCGCAATAGTTGGTTTTTCTTGAGCGATAATCATCTTTGTCTTTCTCCGATATTCTATTAATTAATTTTATGGTTATTTTTTAGGGATTGTGGGGAAGCGATCGCTTTTTATCCAAACAGAATAGAAAGAGCGATCGCCTTGTGATCATCAGTTAATAAAACAATAAAATTCGGGAAAAATGAACCAAGCCAGTCTTCAATATTTATCCGATAAAAATTGCTAAAAGCTTGGAATTTGATCGGTTGGCTTTTGAAGATTTGGCTTGGTGGGTTGAGGATGACCGCAAGCAGACTTTAAAAATCATTAGGCTGATTCAGAAAGTTCAACGGCATCCTTTTTAAGGAATTGGTAAACCTGAAAAGTTAAAGATGGAAAGAAAGTCAGGTACTCAGGTTTGCTAATTGTTCCTGAATATTAGCTTGAGTAGAGAGTTTTTCGGATTTTTCCCATAGAGCGTTAAAGATACTTTTATCTGTCTCGACAACTCTTGTTTGATAGGAAATATAACCTGTTTCTGTTTGACGATTCATAGTTCTTCTCGCTGTAAAAGAATTTCTTGGAACAGATAAGTTTTCGCTAATCAATAGGTTGGTATCATCCCAACGATAGCCTTCAACATCTTTGGCTTTTTCCTGACAAATCCAAGCAACTTCTATGCCAGAGTTAAGTTGTTCCTGAATCACCTGTAAATGCTTTGGATTCCGAGCTTCAGGAAGAATAAAGACTCGTTGAATAGAAATCTTCCTTTCGATTAGTTCTTTGTTAACTTCCCAGAATTTTTGACCAAGGGGATTATCCCACCAGATGGAATCTGTCATGGAGTGAACAGCCAAGATTCGAGATTGACTTTGAGGATCAATGTGTTTGAGTAGTTGACCAACCTTTTCTAAACGAGATTCGCCGCTAATTTCAATGTTAATTTCAGGCATAATTGTGTTAGCCAAAATTGTGCCATCAAGGAGGGTTAGATTATTTTCATCTAATTTAACATCGGTCAAGTTAGCTCCCGTTAAATTAGCTTTGCTCAAATCGGCATGACTTAAATCGGCTCCTGTTAAATCAGCATTAGTTAAATTAACCTCCGAAAGATTAGCCTGACTGAAGTTACATCCCATCAATTTTGCGTCAAAAAGATTGGCCTCACTATCCATTAAATTAACTTGGCTGAAATTCAGTCCCCAAAAATCTCGTTCGCCAATTTTGTGCAAATGTGTCAATTCTTTTGTGCTATGAATATCGGGGTGATATTCCTTGGGTGCATAAACGGCAATCATCGCTTTGACGTAGGCGAAAAAATAAGCCTTGATAATATTTTCATGGGTGTAGATGGTAATAACTTCTTTACCATCATACTCAACCACCGCCTTGACAGTTACTTCTCCTTCTTGACCCGGTGTCAAGTTGGCTAAATAGATAGATTTAAGGGTATGTTTAACCTCAACTAAATGAGCTAGAGCCTCATTAAAAGCAGTACAAAGTGCATCTACTGAACCTTTTTTAAAGGCCGATTCAGTGTAACGCTCTTGGGTTTTTGTATTGCATAAGATAACTGTCGCAGAAGTTAAATTGTTATTGGCACAGAGAATTTCAAAGTTCTCAATTTTCCAGCCTTGAAAAAGCAAAAGATTATCTTCAAAGAATAAGTTTTGTTGAGGCTCGTTTTCTAAAAGCTGATTGAGTTTTACTTTCTCATGTTCCATGGCAGCTTTACCGAGATTTTTGAGAGTTCTTTCGATAGAAGCTGGCGAGGTATCTTTCCCTAAAAACTGTAAGAATAAGGAAGGAGAACCCACAAAAGGATATCCACTGGCAATGAATTCTCGATCTGCGATGGTGATAATACCTGCTAGGCTATACTTTCTGGCAATCTCAACTTGAATTGCCGTTTTTAAATTAACGTTGGGATATTTTTCTAGGTCAATTTCTTTCAAGTTAACTTGACCGACGTTAATTTTACTCAGAAGTTCAATGATCAAACGATTGGCATATTCTTGAGATTTCAGATTTTTGATATTATGCCAAATTTTGATTAATCCCATTTCTCCAAAGTAAGGATTAATTTTTCCCTCTAAAACAAGTCCCATAACCCTAGTAGCTTCACTGTTAAGAGTCGTCTGATTTCGTAATAAAAACTCTTCAATCAGAGCAGCGTCAATTAAGACTTTTGGAGCTTGAGAATTGTTATCTTTTGATGGGAATACCTCTAAGTTATCCAGAAAAAAATCAATATTTATACTAGGATGATTAGTCACTTTACGCAAACTAAGCTTGATTTAGTACTGCACAAAATCATCAGATTCGCTTTCGAGATTATTTCTCAAATCCCAAAGTTTTTTAATAACTTGAGGCTCAGGATATTCTCCCAATTTCCTTATGATTTCAGCACGGCGATCGCTATCCTGTTCATTGTCTAGTTGAGCTAACAAACCATTAATAATGTCAGCACGGGGAGTGACCGATGTTGGTATCTCGCACAATAACTCTGTGTTTTCCATTTTTAAATCAATCTCCTTGATTGGTGGTCTTCTCATCCGCACTAATTTTGTCTGACAGTAAAAGACTGCTCTAATTGAGAATTTTCAGCGTAGCGTGTTGGCAAAACTTTCACTGATTCATCGTCATTAATGTCAACAAAATAGCCCTTTTTAAAGAGAATCCTTCTTAGAGAAGTAATTCCCACACGCTCACTGTCATCTAAATCAAGGTAAAGTTTAAGATAGGATCCTAGATTTTTGTTGAAATCTGTGTTGAGATTTTTGCCGCTGCTATGATTGAACATTTCAGCCAAATCATCGGCGGAATAAAGTCCTGTAGCCGCCCGATAAAATATCTCCTTATATTTATCAGATAGGGGTTCGATTTCTTTCAATAAAGCTTCTAGCTTGGGTATATCCAAACCACAGTTTCTTGCCTGCTTTTGGGCATCACACAGTGATGGGGGCATTGACGAGAGCGTC
Organism: Microcystis sp. M144S2; assembly: GCF_020246065.1. Classification (NCBI taxonomy): domain Bacteria; kingdom Bacillati; phylum Cyanobacteriota; class Cyanophyceae; order Chroococcales; family Microcystaceae; genus Microcystis; species Microcystis sp. M144S2. The sequence continues at coordinate 6,640 of NZ_JADBTR010000011.1, read as the reverse complement.
TTCATGGCTGTATTACAGTTTCTTGCCTGCCTTTCGGCATCGGATAGGTTTTGGGGCATTTCGGATAGGTTTTGGGGCATTGACGAGAGCGTCTTCATGGCTGTATTTTCGAGCTAGTTAGCATATTTTGAAATGGAGTACCAACAATTATTGTTTAATGATAGCAACAATTATTGGTTTAAATGGGCAATATTTGTTGGTTTAAATGGGCAATATTTATTGGTTGATATCCTTACAGTAAGTGATTACTATTGTGGATACCATTGAAGAAAATAGAGCGATAGTAAAAAACAGTACAAAAAAGCTGGTCGAGTGTTGCCGCACTGCCCAGCCTGAATTAAATAAACGTTCTACCTATCGCTTCCCGTCTTTATTATCTCCACCCTGACGTTTTGCTAGTTCGTTGATGGTGTAGATAAAAACGTAGTCATAGGGATGAATCTTCCCGACAGCTACGCCGTAAGCAAGGGAGCTTAGGAGCATGACAGTGAGTAAGTTCTTCATTGATTGACCTCCTGGCTTCTTGAGTCCACTTACTAAGGTTTTTAAGTCTCCTGGTGGGCTAATTGAGAGGGTTAATCCCGATGATGCGAAGCTAGGAGAGGGCCAGTATCCTCGCGGGTGCTGGCTCTTTACTCATCATTATCATCCCCGCATCTTAGCCCATGAGGGTAGATTGAGTAAAGCTAAAATGTTAAGGATTCATGACACGATGAGCGAAACACTGCTAGGCAAAAACAAAGATCCTGATCAAATCAACTGCCACCCTAGCCATGAAAACACTTAGCCACAAAACAGAAGATTTGAGTATAGCCGATGTCTCATCCGATTACCCCGATCAATGGGTGGTCTTAGAGATCACTGGTCGCGACAAATATGGCTGGCCAGAGAAAGGTAAGGTTATTGGGTATTCAGACGATAAACATAAGCTTATACAAGAAACTAAACATTTGAAGGGAGACTTGTATTTGTTTTATACAGGTCTTGTTGACGGTGGTAGGGTTGCTTAAAAATGTTAGAATCTATACAAAAAACACAATCTCCTTTAGCTTTAGCCCCTCCGTTGGCAGCTGCTATTAAACGAGGCGAAGAAGCGAAGAAGCGGTTCCTATCTAAGCAAGGCGGAACCTTAACCAGCGCTGAGATTTGTAGTGTTTTAGCCTGTAGTTCTTTGGAATTAGAAACTATGAGGCTCAATCATCAGGTCTTAGGTTTATCTGTCAACGAAGAATTAGTTTATCCTGCTTGGCAATTTATTGATGGCAAAGTTTTGTCTGGTTTAGACCAAGTGTTAGCCGTCCTAAAAGAAGACGGTGCTTGGACACAAATGCTCTTTCTGCTCACGGGTGATATTCGTTTAGACGGAGCAACCCCGCTAGAAAAACTCCAAAAGGGAGAAATCGAGCCAGTGGTTTTGGCCGCTAAGTGCTACGGGAGTCATAGCGCGGTGTAATGGGTTTGCCTCCTTCTGTTTGTGGGTTAGTACGTTTGAGAATTAGTTCACCAATTTTATCTTGAATGTCGGGGTGAAGACCGTTCGGCTGAGCTCACGGCCGAAGCCCTCGCTTTTAGCGACGGGATGAAACCCCGACCAGTATAAAACAGCACTTCGACAAGCTCAGTGACACGAAGCACGACATTTCGACACATTTCGACAGGCTCAATGTAAAGGCTCAATGTAAAAGCTCAGTGTTTACAAAATCTTGACAATTTGTGCTATACAAGTTAGAATAAAATAAGTTGTTTGAGGTCGATAAACAATGATTGTCTTAGAAATGAAAGCCGTGGTCAAACCAAGTCAGTGTTCTGCCATTGATGAAGCTATTCGTACAGTACAATTCATCCGTAATAAGGCTTTAAGGCTTTGGATGGATGCCAAGAGAGAAGACAAAATCGATAAATATTCTCTCAATAAATATTGTGCGGTTCTTGCCAAACAGTTCAAGTTTGTCGATACTCTAAATTCTACGGCCAGACAAGCATCGGACGTTCGGCGATGCTCAGTCGAGCCGCAGAACGAGCTTGGTCAGCTATTGCCCGTTTCTATGATAATTGTCAGAAAAAGGTTAAAGGAAAAAAAGGTTATCCTAAATTTCAGAAAAATAATCGTTCTGTGGAATATAAAAACTCTGGATGGAAATTATCAGAGGATAGAAAGAAAATAACTTTCACAGATAAGAAAAATATTGGCACGGTTAAACTGAAAGGAACCAGAGACTTAAACTTTTGCCCTCTAGACCAAATTAAACGAGTTAGGATTGTTAAACGAGCGGATGGTTATTATGTCCAATTCTGTCTAAGTGTTGATATTCGGGAATATGCTAAACCCCTAGAACCAACAAAGAAATGTGTGGGATTGGATGTAGGTTTAAAAGTTTTCTACGCTAACAGTGATGGGGAAACGGTAGAGATACCGCAATACTATCGCAAGGCAGAAAAAAGATTAAATCGACTGAATCGGAAGAAATCTAAAAAGTTTAGAAAAGGTCAACCCCAATCAAACAACTACCAAAAAGCTAGAAAGAGATATGCTAGAAAGCATTTAAGAGTAAGCAGGCAACGTAAAGGCTTTGTCGAAAAAGAGGCATTGCGCGTCATTAAATCTAACGATTTCATCGCCTACGAAAACTTAAATATTCAAAGCATGGTAAAAAACTCTAAACTTGCTAAATCTATTAATGATGTGGCTTGGTCTATTTTTCGACAATGGTTAGAATATTTTGGTTTTAAATATGGTAAGGCTACGGTAGCAGTAGCCCCCCATAACACGAGTCAAAATTGTTCTAATTGTGGTCAAAAAGTCCCTAAATCTCTATCTACGAGAACCCATACTTGTCCCCATTGTGGTTATGTAGAAGATAGAGACATTAACGCCGCTATCAACATTCTCAAAAAGGGACTAAGTACGGTGGGACACACCGAAACTAATACGCTTGGGGAGAGATTCCCTCTGGTTTGGCTGGATACGTCCTGCCAGATTAAGGAAACTCAGTGAACCAAGAATCCCTCGCTTTTAGCGATGGGAGTGTCAAAAAAAATAATATCTCCTGCAAGAATCAAAAATCTTCAGTAGCAGACAAAAGATAAGAGATAAGGGACTTGCGTAGGAATAATATCCCAGCCAGAAAATCGCTCTGTAGAAGAACCAGACCAGCCAGATGGCACATTATCAAAGCGCAAGTCCCTAACACCTCGAAGGCTCTCCCCCTACTTAGGGTGATCAGCAAACCTGATCGATCGGAGGGCGCAAGCATTGCGCCCCTACAGTAACGGATTTTGTCCACAATGTAGGGGCGAACTGCGTTCGCCCAAAAGGTACATTATCAAAGCGCAAGTCCCTAACTATCCTATTCATAAAACCTAAAATTATGTCGAATTTATCCGGGGTTTTAGATATTTTCACCCGATAGCGGCTCGATAACTTACTTTTGCAGGAGATCACTGATCCTCTTGCCCTATTTTGGTAAAATCAACTATAATGGGGAGAAGTTAATTTTTGCCAAGCTTGAGCAGAGTTAAACTAATCCCTCAGTGAGCAAGCAATTGAATTCTATGCTTAAAATTGCCCTTTTTGGAACCAGTGCCGATCCTCCTACTGCCGGTCATCAAGCCATACTAAAATGGTTATCGGAACAGTACGATATTGTTGCGGTTTGGGCCGCCGATAATCCCTTTAAAAATCATCAAACCAGTCTCGAACATCGTCTGAGGATGTTAAATTTGCTCATCCGGGATATTCAACCCCCAAAGGATAATATACAACTGCGACGAGAATTAAGCGATCGACGTAGCTTAATTAGTGTGGAAAAAGCGCAAACAATTTGGGGAGAACAGGAGGAATATACCCTAGTCATTGGTTCTGATTTAGCTGGACAAATTAGGCACTGGTATCGTAGCCAAGAATTACTAGAAAAAGTCAAAATTCTTGTGATTCCCCGTCCCGGATATCCTATTAACCAAGATGATATTGAACAACTGCAAACATTAGGGGGTGATTGTCTAATTGCTGATGTATTTGCTCCGGCTGTATCCTCAACAGATTATCGAGAAAAAGGCGATAAACAGGCTGTTCCTGCACCGATTAAAGATTATATCGAAGGTCAAAAACTTTACGCATGAAACCGCCAAATACCCTAGCTAATAAATCTCTAGCTGATTTTAAAGTGGGAGTTGATAACGTGATCTTTTCCGTTGATACCCAATTAAATCGGCTGCTGGTGCTTCTGATTAAACGACGGGAAGAACCTTTTAGTAATTACTGGAGTTTACCCGGGACTTTAGTGAGAAATGGGGAATCACTGGAAACGGCAGCCTATCGAATTTTAGCCGAGAAAATTAGCGTCAATAATCTCTATCTGGAACAGTTATATACTTTTGGCAGTCCAGAGGGAGATTCCCCGGCAGCGGCCGAGAGTTTTGGGAAACGTTATCTATCGGTGAGTTACTTCGCTTTAGTGCGGTTTGAAGAAGCAAAGTTAATCACTGAACGGGATTATAATATCACTTGGTATATGATTGATAAAGTGCCAGATTTAGCCTTTAATCACGGTCAAATTTTGGAATATGGCTGGCAAAGATTACGCAATAAAGTAGAGTATAGTCCCGTCGCTTTTGAGGTTTTACCAGAATTATTTACTTTAAATGATCTTTATCAATTTTATGAGACAATTTTAGGTAAAAATTTTAGTGATTATTCTAACTTCAGAAATCGGCTATTGAAATTAGGATTTCTCAAGGATATGGGTTTAAAAGTCTCTCGTGGTGCCGGTCGTCCTGCTAGTTTATATCGCTTTGATGAAAAAGCTTTTGCTCCCTTTAAAGAGCAACCGTTAGTTTTTGTTTAAATAGGAAAAAATATGAGAATTGCTATCGCTCAATTAAATCCCATTGTTGGAGATATCGAAGGAAATGCCCAAAGAATTTTAGAGGCTGCTCAAACGGCATTTAATCAGGGAGCGGAATTACTTTTAACCCCGGAATTATCCCTCTGTGGTTATCCCCCCAGAGACTTGTTATTAAATCTGGGTTTTGTGGAGAAAATGTCTCGACAATTGCAATTATTGTCCCAACAATTACCAGAAAAGTTAGCCGTCTTAGTCGGTTTTGTCGAAAAAAATCCCTCGGCAACGGTCAGGGGAGAAAAGCCGTTATTTAATAGCATAGCTTTGTTAAAAAGTCAAGAGATTAAACAAATTTTTACTAAACGTTTATTGCCTACCTACGATGTTTTTGATGAGGATCGTTACTTTGCTTCTGGGAAAGAAAGTCAATATTTTCAAATAACAGAAAATAATGTAAAAATCGGTGTAACTATCTGTGAAGATGTTTGGAATGATGAACAATTTTGGGGTCAACGTCAATACGCGGTTAATCCCATCGCCGATTTAGCTAATTTAGGAGTGGATTTAATCGTTAATCTTTCCGCTTCTCCCTACAGTGTCGGTAAGCAAAAATTGCGAGAATCTTTATTATCCCATAGTGCCACTAGATATAATTTACCTATAGTTTATGTCAATCAAGTGGGAGGTAATGATGATTTAATTTTTGATGGTGACAGCGTGGCTTTTAACCGACAAGGAGAAGTGATTTATCGCGCTCAGACATTTACTTCTAGCCTAGAATTGATCGAGTTTAATCAAGATTTGTTACCCGCAGTTATTCATCCTTTACCTGTCGATGAAGATGAGGAAATTTATCGAGCTTTAGTCTTAGGAGTGCGAGATTATGTGCAGAAATGCGGTTTTAAACGGGTAATTTTCGGCTTGAGTGGTGGCATTGATTCCAGTTTAGTTGCCGCTATTGCCAGCGACGCATTAGGTAAAGAAAATGTTCTCGCTGTGATGATGCCTTCTCCCTATAGTTCCGACCATTCCATTAGCGATGCAGTGGCTTTAGTTAATAATTTAGGTATCAAAAGTGAGAAGTTAGCAATTCAAGAAATTATGACTGCTTATGATCAACTTTTAGAGGATCTTTTCGCTGGGACTGATTTCGGTATTGCTGAAGAAAATCTTCAGTCACGCATTCGCGGTAATTTATTGATGGCTCTCTCTAATAAATTCGGTCATTTACTATTATCCACTGGCAATAAATCAGAAATGGCGGTGGGATATTGCACCCTTTACGGTGATATGAATGGTGGTTTAGCAGTGATTGCTGATGTGCCGAAAACGAGGGTTTATTCCCTCTGTCGCTGGTTAAATCGGCACGGGGAAATTATTCCCCTCAATGTGATTAATAAAGCTCCTAGTGCTGAATTAAAACCCAATCAGAAGGATCAAGATTCTTTACCTCCCTACGAGATTTTAGATGCTATTTTAGCACTATTAATCGATCGCCATCAATCCGCCGAACAAATTATCGCCGCCGGCTTTGAGCCTGAAATTGTGCAGAAAGTGATTAAATTAGTTAAAAATGCCGAATTTAAGCGCAAACAAGCCCCCCCGGGACTAAAAATTAGCGATCGCGCTTTTGGCACTGGTTGGCGAATGCCTATCGCTAGTCGCTGGGGTTAGGGGGTTTTTCAGTTATCAGTTATCAGTTATCAGTTATCAGTTATCAGTTATCAGTTATCAGTTATCAGTTATCAGTTATCAGTTATCAGTTATCAGTTATCAGTTATCAGTTATCAGTTATCAGT